>CANGJB010000042.1 GCA_947453945.1 Sphingomonadaceae bacterium | reverse complement strand
TTTCGAGATGGGAATTTGATGCCGGGCTTGCCTTATCGGCTCGGCCAACCAAGCATCTTCGCTGGCTCAGGAAATATCCCGAGCAACATCGAGCCCCATGCCTCGGTGATTTCGCGGCGGCGATTGAGGTATGCAGCGCGGTTGTAAGCACCCTCCGAGCCCGACACGCCTTCTGGGATATGAGCCAGCATCAAATCTATGACATGGCGATCCCCCGGCGTGCCCCCGCGCTCGGCCCACTCGTTCATGA
Organism: Sphingomonadaceae bacterium; assembly: GCA_947453945.1. GTDB lineage: Bacteria > Pseudomonadota > Alphaproteobacteria > Sphingomonadales > Sphingomonadaceae > Novosphingobium. Next base: position 24,273 of record CANGJB010000042.1, on the reverse strand, counting down.
TGGTCGAGAACGACGCGCGCCAGCCATGCGGCACATGCCGGCCCTGATAGCCGCAGCGGTTGTAGAAATAGCTCAACGTGTTCTCGCTCATCGGCACGCGCGCATTGCGGTTGCTGGGGAATATCAGCGGACCGCGCCCGGTGAGCACATGCACCGCGCGCAGCACGGCCACCGCTTCGGCTGACAGCGGCACCAGATGTTCAAACCCATCGTCGTGCTTGAGTTCGAGCATGAGTTTCATCCGGGCGGCGGGCACGCGCCACAGCGCGTCGGGGCAAGGCTCCTCGTTGCTCCAATTCACGTTCTCGATCTCGGCCCATGGCAGGGCGCGGATCATGCCGGGGCGCTGCGCGGTCAATGCCAGAAAGCGTGAGGCAAGCTTTGTGAGGGGCGATGCGGGCTCGGCTTCCGTCTTGCGGATCATGTCGTGCAAAGCATCGATAGAGACTAGCGCGGGACGCTTGCGGGCGCGTGGCACCGGCTTCAGCGCCTTGGTGACCACGCCTGCCGGATCCCGCGCTGCTGCGCCTTCAGCAATCGCATGCACAAACACTGCCGAGATCCTCTGGCGCACCCGGTGCGCGGTCTCGATCGCGCCTCGCTTCTCGATCTTGCGCAGGACCGAGAGGACAAGAGGCTCATCAATCTCGCGGATGGGGAGTTTGCCGATCCAGGGAAACACTTCCTTCTCGAGGCTTCCGATGACATCGCTTGCATGGATCGGCGTCCAGCGGCTCTCTTGCAGGTCATACCAGCCCCGCGCCAGCGCCTCGAACGTGTTTCCCGAAGCAACCGTGCGCGCCACCTTGGCCTTCCGGGCTTCGAGCCCCGGATCGCGTCCCTCGGCCAGAAGCTTGCGCGCCGCAATCTTCCGATCACGCGCTAATTTGAGAGGAATCTCAGGGTAGCTTCCAATGACCAGTCGCCGTTCCTTGCCAGCAAACCGGTACTTCATCCGCCAACTGCGATGACCGAATTTGGTCACATAAAGGTACAAACCCTCAGAATCGGAGAGCTTGTAATCCTTGTCTTTAGCCTTGGCATTCTTGACGGTGAGTTCTGTGAGCATTGATGCCCCCGGAATTGCAATTGAGTGCCCCTTGAACGCCCCCGGATGGGCGCGGCTGCATAGGGATCAATCGAAACAAACAGGGAACAATATTGGCCGCAGATCGGCAGAAATGCAAGGAAAATGGGATGTTAGGGGAGCCTTGCAGATCGCAAGGTGGCGGAGACGGAGGGATTCGAACCCTCGGTACCGGATTTACCAGTACGACGGTTTAGCAAACCGTTGGTTTCAGCCACTCACCCACGTCTCCAGATCGCAGCGGCGAGGGCGCGCTATAGCGAGGGAGTGGGGGGGCGGCAAGGGGCTTCCTGCGGACCATTGTAATGCGATTTGCCACCGCGCTCTGCGGATTCGTCTCGGCGCGAATTCGACTCGGCTCATCGCCGGTTCATTGTATGCGGCGAAGAGATGAGGGCGTGTTAGCCTGACAATGGATCCGGCCACAAAACCGGTAAAGGGCCGCAGGATAGGAATTGGGCATGAAGCTTTACCAGAGCATCGCGACCGGGCTTGCCGCCTGGGGATTAGCCCTTGGCGGGACAGCCGGGGCACAGGTACAGCAGATCGATCCCAACAGCGCGATCGATGGGGATCTCCCGGGAACATCCGGTGCTGCGGCGGCCCCGAAGCAGCCGGCGCTTCCTGCGACAACGAGCGCGCCGCCGCCTGAGGCAGGTGCTTCGCTGCCCGCGACGCCAGGCGCGGCTGATCCATCCTTTTCCTCGCCAGCAGCGGGGGCAAGCGATCCCACGCCGGGGATGACATCTGTTCCGCCGCCCGCAGGCAGCGCTGCTGACAGCGGCACTTACCGCGAAGACGACCTGATCGGCGCGGCCGAAGGCGTATTCGGCAGGGGGGCCAAGGGCCTGGCTATGATCATCCAGGACATCCTGAAGAAACAGGGCCAGCCCAATGCCTATATCACCGGGCGCGAGGCTGGCGCCGCGATGGTCGTGGGGCTCCGCTATGGCTCGGGCACGCTGCACCACAAGATCGAAGGCGAGCGCCCGGTCTACTGGACGGGGCCGTCGCTAGGCTTCGATCTGGGCGCCAATGCGGCCAACACCTTCGTGCTCGTCTACAACCTGCATGACGGCGATGACCTGTTCCGCCGCTTTGGCGCGGGCGAGGGGCAAGCCTATCTGGTTGGCGGCTTCAACGTGAGCTATCTGCGCCGCGGCGACGTGGTGGTCATTCCGGTGCGCTTCGGTGCGGGGCTGCGGTTGGGGATCAACAGTGGCTACATGAAGTTCAGCCGTAAGCAGAACTGGGTACCGTTCTGAGGACTGCTGCCCGTTTCGTGGCTGCGCCCACTTGTGTGCGGCGCAGTTTGGGGGCAAAGGCGCGCCCATGCTCGAGACCCTGAAGCCCCAGCCCGCCGATGCGCTGCTTGCGCTCATCAAGCTCCACAACGCCGATCCTCGGCCTACGAAGATCGACCTCGGTGTGGGCGTCTATCGCACCGGCGCTGGCGATACGCCCGTGTTTGGCGCGATCAAGGCGGCCGAGCGGATTCTGCTCGATACGCAGGATTCCAAGGCCTATCTCGGGCCTGAGGGCGACATGGGCTTCGTCCACGCGCTGATCCCTTACGTGTTCGGCGCCGCGTTCGATCGCAGCCGCGTTGAGGGCATGCAGGCCCCCGGCGGCACTGGCGCAGTGCGCCTCGCGGTTGAAGTGGCGGCGCGCGCGGGCGCAAAGCGGATCCTGATGGGAACGCCTTCTTGGCCCAACCATGCGCAGATCGTTGCGGCAGTCGGCCTCGAACTCAAGACCTTCAAGCACATGACCGACGATGGCACGGCTGACCTCGAGGCGCTGCGCGCAGCGCTTGCCGACGCCGCGCCGGGCGATATCGTGCTTCTCCATGGCTGCTGTCACAATCCCACGGGTGTGGACTACACGCCCGCGCAGTGGGACGAGATCGCGCCGATGCTGGCCGCCTCGGGCGTGCTGCCGCTGATCGACCTTGCCTATCAGGGTCTTGGCGATGGGATGGAAGCCGATACCTATGGCCTGCGCCAGGTGCTCGCGGCCGTGCCCGAAGCCTTGGTGGCTTACAGCTGCGACAAGAATTTCGGCCTCTACCGCGATCGTGTCGGTGCTTTCTATGCCGTGACGGACAATGCCGAGGCGCTTGCCCATGCCATGGCCAATGGCGCCACGATTGCCCGCGCGGGCTGGTCGATGCCGCCCGATCACGGTGCCGCGGCTGTTCGGCTGATCCTCGGCGATACTGCTCTTACGGCGCAGTGGCTCCACGAGCTTACCGCGATGCGTGGGCGCATGGCGCAAGTGCGCGAACGGCTGGCCGCCGCGCAGCAGATCGGCCCGATCAACATGGCGCCGCTGGGCAGCCAGAAGGGCCTGTTCTCCATGCTGCCGCTTTCGGGCGAGCAGATCATGGCGCTGCGCGAACGCCACGGCATCTACATGGCGGGTTCGGGCCGGGTGAACATTGCCGGGCTTACAACCGGCAATATCGAGGCGTTTCTCGCCGCGTTGAAGGATGTGACCGAATAGTCAGCCCACCTGAACTGTCCTGATTTGGAATGTCCTGACTTCATCTGTGCGTGGTGATTTAGAGTGCCCGCGCCTCTGGATGCCCCCCGGCGCGTTGCGGCAGGACCAAGATCAGCAGCGCGATCAGTCCTGTAAGCAGGGCGGTGGCGAGCAGGCGGCTTATCTCTAGACCGCCGCTTGCCATCGGCTTGTCAAAGAAATCCCCAATTGTCGCGCCCAGCGGGCGGGTCAGGATGAAGGCCGCCCAGAACAGCACGACACGGCTGATGGTTGTGAGCCACGCTAGCAGCGCAACCACCACCAGCGCTGCGCCGAACACCAGCGCCCCGCCGCCATAGCCGGCGCCCGCATCGGCCACCCAATCACCGAGCGCGGTGCCCAGCGTTTGCGAAAAGGTGATCGTGATCCAGTAGAACAGCTCTGCGGCAGGGGTGGAGATGCTGTCTGCCGCCACGCTGCCAAGGCTGCGATACCACACGATGAGCGATGCCAGCACGCAGGCCAGCAGCAGGAGCGAGCCGCCGGGATAGCCGATCCCCAGCGACCGCGTGGCAAAGTCTGCCAGCGTCGTGCCCGCCGTGGTCGAGGCGATGATCGTGGACCAATAGAGCCAGGGCGCAAAGCGGCGCGCACGGATCTGCAGCCAGACGAGGAACGCAAGGGCCGCGCTGAAGATCAGCGTGCCGACAAGATAGCCGTTGATCCCGGCGGCGCCTGCATCAGGCGTGGTCTCGCCCAACCAGGTCATCGAAACAGTGTCTCCGCCGGTTTCGCCCAGCGTGGTCGCCAGTATCTTGATCAGCCAGAAACCTGCGCTGATCGCGGGGACCTTGGATGCTCCGCTGTCTGGCTTTTCCATCGTCAGCCCGCAGCAGCGAGGCTTTGCATCCGCTTGAGATAGCGGGCGAGTACGTCGATCTCCAGGTTTACTTCGCGGCCCGGTGCAAGGCTGCCAAGTGTCGTCACCTCCGCTGTGTGCGGGATGATGTTGAGCATGAAGTGGCAGGCGCGGTCCGGCTGGTCGGCAAGGTCGTTCACCGTCAGCGAGACACCGTCGACCGTGATCGAGCCCTTGGCAGCAATGTAGGGCGCGAGCTCCGCCGGGGCCGAGACGACGACATGCCATGAGCCGCCTGTGCGGTCGACCGAGACGACATGGCCCACTGCATCGACATGGCCGGTGACGATATGGCCGCCCAGCTCGTCGCCCAGCTTGAGCGCAGGTTCGAGATTGAGCGCGGCGCCTTCGTGCCATTGCGCCGGCGCGGTGCGGCTGATCGTTTCGCCCGAAACATCGACTGCAAACCAGCTGTCACCCGCCGCACCGCCGCGATCGACCACTGTGAGGCACACGCCCGAACACGCGATCGAAGCGCCTATGGCGATCTTCGCCGGGTCCATCGCGCAAGCCACCGTGACGCGCGTGTCGCCCTTGGCGGCGATGGCGCGGATGCGGCCGACTTCGGTGACGATGCCTGTAAACATGGGTTGATGCTCTCCTTCAGCGGGTGCGGTCGTAGACGTCGAGCGTATCGCTGCCAAGCTGCCTGCGGTCCGCATGGCACCAACGGCCATGCGCTTCGCCAAGCGAGCCAAGGCCGATATCGCCAAGGCCGCGCCTGCCTGCGCCGATCAGGATCGGTGCGCGGTAGAGCAGCAGGCGGTCCACCCGGTCAGCAGCAAGGAACGCCGCAGCTGCGCCCGCGCCGCCTTCGACAAGCAAGGTTTGCGCATCGCCGAACGTGCTTTCGGCGGGATCGTACAGCGCTTGCCAGCCTTCGGGCGCGGCGCCGCGCGTGAGGACCCAGCGTGCGGGGCTGCGGGCTTCGAGCCCTGGGAGGCGCACATCGAGGCGGGGGGAATCGGCGCGCAGCGTTTCGCCGCCGACCAGGATCGCGTCCATGCGGGCGCGCAGGGTGTGCCCATGGGCGCGGGCCTCGGATCCGGTAATCCACTGGCTCGTGCCGTCCGCCATCGCGATGCAGCCATCGAGCGAAGTGGCGAGCTTGAGCGTGGTGTGCGGCCGGCCTAGGCAGGTGCGGGTGAGATAGCCTTCGAGCGACCGCGAGGCGGCGGGGGAGGGGACGTGGTCCGCCTTGATCCCGGCTGCCTGCAAAAGGAATTGCCCGCGTCCATTGGTGCGCGGGTCAGGATCGAGCACTCCGATCACCACGCGCGCTAGTTCGGCTGCGATCAGCAAGTGCGCGCAGGCCGGGCCGCGTTCGCCGGCGTGGGCGCAGGGCTCAAGCGTGACATAGGCCGTCGCGCCGCGCGCAGCCTCGCCGGCCTGCGCCAGAGCTTCAGCTTCGGCATGGGGGCGGCCGCCGGCCCGCGTCCAGCCACGCCCGATGACGCGGCCTTCCTTCACGATCACCGCGCCGACAGCAGGGTTGGGCCGGCTCAGCGGGCTGCCGCGCGCGGCAAGCTCGGCCGCTGCGGCCAGCCAGTCGGCATCGCTGAACGACACCGGGTTCAGGGTGCCTTCGCGGCAGGGGCAGGTTCCCCCGCCGGTTTCACCGCCAGCCGATCAAGCAGCGCCTTGTTGCGCGCTTCTGCTGCGTTGGCTGCGGCCTCGCGGTCTGCCTTGGCCTGCCGGTCCATGGCTTCGGTGTCGAGCCCCGTGGCGGCGCCAACAGCCTTGTACATCTTGCGCACGTCTTCGGCGCGGGCCTGCTCCTCGGCCGCTTCAGCCCTGGCGCGCTTGGTCGCCTCGATGTTGCCGGCGATGATTTCGGCATCGCTGCGATCAGCGCGCCAGCTTTCGAAAAAGATCACTTGGGGCGGGCGCGGCAGCCCGCGGCCGCCCTGTTGCCACATAACCGAGAAGATGCCGCCCGTAACGAGTAGCGCCAGCCCCAGCGAGCGCAGGCGGAACTCGCTCGGCGCGCCCACGATCTGCCATAGATCCCTGAGTGCGCGCAGCGGAGAGACGTTGCGGAGAAACTCTTTCATGACAGCCTAGATAGAGTGTGGCGGGGCTGCGCGCCAGCCTTGGCGGCGCGAATCGCCCCGATTTACGTCAGCCGAAGGGATGGTAGAGCGCGCGGCCCTCGTGCTTGAGCCAGTGGTTGGCGTGCTCGATCGGCGCTTCGTAGAGCGCGGCGAGATGGGCGTGGAAGGCCGGGCTGTGGTCGAAGTGCGTCATGTGCGCCACTTCGTGCGCGACGACCGAGCGGCGCACGAAATCGGGTGCCATCACGAGCCGCCAGTTGATCCGGATCACGCCAGCACTGCTGCAGCTGCCCCAGCGTCGCCGTGCGCGGGACAGGGCCAGGTTTGGCGCCGGATGGCCGGCGCACGCGCAATAGTGCGCAAGGTCTGCTGCGGCGAGGCGCAGCGCCTCGCCCTCCAGCCAGCGGCGCAGGCGTCCCTCGATCCCGTCGCGCGGTCCGCCGAGCACGAGGGTTCCCGCGTTCGGCAAAGGTCGGCGCGGCGCGCCCTGGCGCCACTCCACCCGCAGCGTCTCACCGCGATAGGCCAGCGTGCAGCCCGGCTCGAACCGCACCGGAGGCGGAATGCGCGCAAGCTGCGCGGCCAGCCAATCGCGGCGCTGCTCGGCAAACTGGAGTGCATCGGCGGTGCGGCCCCACTCCGGCATCGAAATGCGCGCCTCGCTGCCATCAGGGGCAAGACGCAGGGTGATGCGGCGCGCGGTGCGCAACCGGCGCACCACGACCGGCAACTCACGGTCGCCCACAGCAAGCGTGCGCGGCAAGGTAGGGGGCGCCGCCGCACTGACCTTGCGCTCCCGCGTGAAGATGCGCGGCAGCGGGATCATCGCCCGTCCCAGGAGGCGGTATCCTCCGGCACGATGTGGTCCTCCAGCGGGCCTGCCAGAACTTCGCTCACGGCCTTGCCGATCACCGAATGTCCGGCACGGCGCACTTCCTCGCGGTCGCCGCATTCGAGATAATGCCAAGCAGGCAGCGGCTTGCCGTCCGCGCGCAGGCGATAGGCGCATGTGGGCGGGAGCCAGGGGACTTCGCGCACCAGCTTTGGGGTCAGGCGCAGGCAATCGGGCACCATCGCCTTGCGGTGGCGATAATCGGCGCAGCGCCCGGTCGAAAGATCAAGCAGGCGGCAGGCGACATTGGTGTGATGTACCGCGCCGGTATCCTCATCCTCCAGCTTGTGGAGGCAGCACTTGCCGCAGCCGTCGCACAGGGCTTCCCACTCGTCGCGGCTCAGCGCTTCGATCGGCTTGTCCCAGAAACGACCGGATGAAGGCGGCGTGGCGGGCATGAGCGCCTCAGTGCACCCACTTGGCGAGTTCGGCGGCGACTGCGTCGGCGTCCTTGTCGACCGGCAGCAGCGCAATCGGCTGGCCCTGGGGGCCCATCAGATAGGCCGCGCGGCTATGGTCCATCAGATAGGCCTTGGCGCCGGAACCCTCGCCCTTCTTGTAGTAGACGGCATAAGACTTGGCGATCTGGGCGATCTGCGCATCGGTACCGGTCAGGCCGATCAGCTCATTGCCAAAATGGGCAGTGAACTGGCCAACGGCGGCGGGCGTGTCGCGCGCCGGGTCGATCGTCACGAACAGCGGCGCGACTTTTGCCGCGAGATCGGGGTGCGCCTTGGCAAAGCGGTGGTAGCCCTGCATCAGCACCTGCACATCAAGCGGACATACATCAGGGCAGAAGGTGTAGCCGAAATAAAGCGTGGTGTACCGGCCCTTGAAATCAGCGGCGCGCACGGTCTTGCCGGTCTTGTCGATCAGCGTGAATTCGCCGCCGATCGCTGCGCCTTCCAGCGGGGGCGGCTCGGAGGGCGCACCGCCGCTGCAGGCCGAGAGAACAGTGAGCGCGGCGGCACCGAGCAGCGCGAGGCAGAAGCGAATAGGTCTATTGGGGTCCATGGCGCGCCGGTTCATGCTCTGCTAACCAGCGGCTTGCAAGGGCCGACTCTGTAACAAAGAGGGCAGAGCGCCCACCAAATGAAGAAGGACGGGGCAGACGTGATGAAGCACAGGACAGCGATCGCAAGCCGCTTTCGCGCAGGCCTTGCCGCCGCCGTGCTGATCGGCGCGCTGGGCGCGGCGCTTCCTGCGCACGCGCAGTTCTCCGAAAGCTACAAATTCCTTGAAGCCGTACGCAAGAAGGACGGCCAGAAGGTGACCGATGCGCTCAACGAGCCGGGCTCCCAGATCGTCAACACCCGCGATGCCAGCACTGGTGAAAGCGGGCTGCACATCGTCACCGCGCGCCGCGATCTGACCTGGATGCAGTTCCTTGTCTCGCACGGGGCCAACGTCAATGTGCGCGATGCCAAGGGCACGACCCCGCTGGTGCTGGCCTCCAACCTCGGCTTCATCGAAGGCGTCGAATATCTGATCACCTCGGGCGCCAAGGTGGACGAGCCCAACAACACTGGGGAAACGCCGCTGATGACAGCGGTGCACCGGCGCGATCTCGCCATGGTGCGCGCGCTTCTGAAAGCAGGCGCCAATGCCGACCGGCCAGACAATTCGGGCCGCTCTGCGCGCGACTATGCCATGCTTGAAGGTAAGGACAGCGCGGTCGCGACCGAAATCGCCAATTCGGCCAAGGGCGGCGCGCAAGGTCCGAAGAAGACCTACGGCCCCTCGTTCTGATCGGAATTGCCATGACCGTAGCCGCCACATCGGACCTGTCGCTCCAGGATCTGCGCCTCGCGCTCGCACCGCATATCGCTGAGGCCGCCGCGTTTGATGGCTGGACCGCTGCAGCGGTTGACGAGGCGGCGGCGATCGCCGGGATCGATCCGGCGGCTGCTCGCTTTGCCTTTCAGGGCGATGGGGGTCAATCAGCGGCGATGGCGATGATCATTGCCTGGGCCGGCAGCATCGATCGGGCCATGGCTGAGGCACTGCCGGCGGAGCATCTCGCCACCATGAAAGTGCGCGAACGGATTACCGCACTTGTCACCTTCCGGCTGGATCAGATTGCCGGGCGCGAAGAAGCGCTGCGCGGTGCCCTGATCGAAATGGCCAAGCCCTGGAACGTGCCAGCGGCGACCCGCCTCGCCTGGCACAGCGCGGATGCAATGTGGCGGCTCGCCGGCGATACCGCGACCGACTACAACCACTATACCAAGCGTGCGATCCTCGGATCGATCTACGCGGCCACGCTGGCCGTGATGGCCGAGGACAAGAGCGAAGACCGCGAGGAGACCCGCGCGTTCCTGACCCGCCGCATCGATGGCATCATGCGCTTCGAAAAAGCCAAGGCACGCTTCACCAGCAAACCTGCGGACGAGACATTCAGCGTAACGCGGCTGCTTGGCCGGCTGCGCTATCCGGCACGGTGAGAGTTTCAAGCTCGAACAGTTATTGCGAATGACTTGCAATGACGGAGGCGCTGTGGCAGCGCCCTGCAGGTGACTCTCGATGAACTCCCCCTCGGCACCCCGGCGCGGATCGTTTCCGCAGACTGGGATGCGCTCGTGCCCGAAGAGGCGCGGCGGCTGCGTGCGCTGGGGATTGAGGAGGGGGCCGAAGTGCGGCTCGCCTATCGCGGCGTGTTCCTCGCGCGTGATCCCATTGCCATCGAGATCGGGCGGATGACGGTGGCTCTCAGGCGGGTCCATGCGCGTGCGATGCATGTCGAGCCTGTAGCGGTGCCGGCAGCATGACACGGCAGACCATGATCGCCGCGCTGGTTGGCAATCCCAATGCGGGCAAAAGCGCGCTGTTCAATGCGCTGACCGGCGCGCGCCAGAAGATCGCCAACTATCCAGGCGTGACGGTTGAGCGCAAATCGGGCCGCATGGTGCTGCCCAGTGGCGAGCCGGTCGAACTGGTCGATCTGCCCGGCTCCTACAGCCTCAACCCGTCGAGCCCCGACGAAGAAGTGACGCGCGACGTGCTGATGGGCCGCATGGCGGGCCAGAAACAGCCCGATGTGCTGGTGATCGTGCTCGATGCCTCCAACCTCGAACAGCACCTCGTTTTTGCGCAGGAGCTGATCGAACTGAGCCGGCCTGTGGTGGTGGCGCTCAACATGGTCGATCTGGCTGAGCGTGATGGGCTGGTGCTTGATGCCGCAGCCCTTGCCTCGGCGCTGGGCGTGCCGGTAATCCCCACGGTCGCGGTGCGGCGGCGGGGCCTTGCCGAACTGACCGCTGCCGTGGCGGCGCTCCGCGATGCATCGGTTGCAGACGAGGCGCCCGCAGCGCGCCCGCATGTCGCTGCGCCCGAGCGGCGCATGCTGGCGCGCGAAATCGCGCACGGGGCGATCCTCTCGGAAACCGCGCAGCACCGTATCCACGCCCGGCTCGATCAGGTGCTGCTCCACCCGTGGCTTGGCCCGCCGATGCTGCTGGCGCTCCTGTTCCTCGTGTTCCAGGCGGTGTTCACTTGGGCCAAACCCTTGCAGGACGGTCTCGACGCGGCCTTTTCCGGCCTCGGTGATGTGGTTCGCGGCGGAATGCCGGCCTCGCTCCTGCGCGATTTCCTCACCGACGGGGTCATCGCGGGCGTCGGCTCGGTGGTGGTGTTCCTGCCGCAGATCCTGATCCTGTTCTTCTTCATCCTGACGATGGAGGCGACCGGCTACATGGCGCGCGCGGCCTTCCTGATGGACCGTGCGATGGCAGGCGTCGGGCTTTCCGGCCGTAGCTTCATCCCGCTGCTGTCCAGTTTCGCCTGCGCCGTGCCGGGGATCATGGCCACGCGCAGCATCACCGATCCCAAGGACCGGCTGACCACGATCCTCATCGCCCCTCTGATGACCTGTTCGGCCCGGCTGCCGGTCTACACCGTGATCATCGCCGCTTTCGTGCCGAACCGGCAGGTGCTGCCTGGCATTGGCCAGCAGGGCCTCGTGCTGTTCGGGCTCTATGTATTTGGCGTGCTGGGGGCGATGGGCGCGGCGCTGCTGCTGCGCCGCACGATCACGAAGGGCGCGGCTTCGGGCTTCATCATGGAAATGCCCAAGTACCAGCTGCCCACGGTGAAGGATCTCGCGCTCGGCCTGTGGCAGCGCGCCTATGTGTTTCTGCGCCGCGCAGGGACGATGATCCTGAGCGTGACCGTGGTGCTGTGGCTGCTGCTCAATCTGCCCCGTGCGGAGAACCCGCAGGATCAGGTCAATGCCTCGATCGCGGGCCACATCGCCAACGGCCTTGCCGTGGTGATCGAACCGATCGGCTTCAACCGCGATATCGCGCTCGCGCTGATCCCGGCAATGGCCGCACGCGAAGTGGCGGTGAGCGCGCTGGCCACGACATATGCCGTGGGCCAGAGCGACGATGCCGCGCAGGGCCTTGCGCTTGGGGCTCAGCTGAAATCGCATTGGAGCCTCGCCACTGCGCTCGCCTTCCTCGCGTGGTTCGTCTTCGCGCCGCAGTGCATGTCGACCATCGCCGTCACCCGGCGCGAAACCAACGGGTGGAAATGGCCCGCCTTCATGCTCGCCTACCTGTTCGGCCTGGCCTATGTGGCGGCGGGCCTGACATACTGGATCGCGGTGGCCTGCGGGCTTGGTTGATTATGGGGGGTGATGCTGTGGGAAAGGCCGCGGCCAGACTCGCCCTCTGCGCGCGCATTGGCTAGGCAAAAACCCGGTTTTAAAGGGATGCGATTCGATGGCAGGCAGCGTCAACAAGGTCATCATTGTCGGGAATCTGGGTGCTGATCCCGAAGTGAAGAGCTTCCAGAACGGCGGGCGCATTGCCAACTTGCGCATCGCCACGTCGGAAACGTGGAAGGACAAGGCCACTGGTGAGCGCAAGGAGCGCACCGAGTGGCACAGCGTCGTGCTCCAGTCCGATGGACTTGTCGGCGTGGCGGAGCGCTTCCTCAAGAAGGGCAGCAAGGTCTATATCGAAGGCCAGCTTCGCACCCGCAAGTGGCAGGACCAGTCTGGCAATGACCGCTACACCACCGAAGTTTCGGTTGGCGGCGTCGGCGGCGTGCTGACCATGCTTGATGGCGCACAGGGCGGCGGCGGTGGCGGCGGCATGGGCGGTGGCCAGCGTTCGGGCGGCGGCGGCTGGAATGAAGGCGGCTCGTCAGGCGGCTCCGGCGGCGGTGGCCGTTCGGGCGGCGCTTCGTCTGGTGGCGGCTGGAACCAGGGCGGCGGCGGCGGCATGGCCGACGATCTGGACGACGATATCCCGTTCTGAGGCTGATTCAGATTCCGTTGCTATTCCAACAGCAACGGTGTGGCCGTAGCGCTGGTTTTCTGGCGAGAAAAGACGCCCCGTCCATTGGGACCGTCCTGCAACCATCGCTACGGCTTTTGCCTTCTAGCAAGTTGCTCAGTGATTGCGAACAATCCGAGCACCAAAAAACTTGTGGATCAGGTGCCCCGCGTATCTCCGTAGAGATGGATATGCAGCCGGTCGGTAAAGCGCCACCCATGGGTGAGCGCGGCTCCGGCCAGCCACTTTGAGCGGTCGCGCAATGTCTCGCTCCGCGTGCCTTCGGGCATCACGAAGAGGCGCTCGGCCGGAATGCTGTAGAGCGCCTGAAGCTCCGCGACTTCGTTGAGGTCATCCTCGCTCGCGATCACGAACTTGAACCACGCCTTCGGGTTTGCGGCCCAATCACGCAGCAGCTCGGGCACGAGGGCGAGCTTTTCCGCATTGCCGGAATGTGAGAGCTTGGGGCTTACGTTGAACTGATCGACCAGCATGGCGAGCGCATGGGGCGGCGGCACGGTGCCGTTGGTCTCGATCTCCACCTCAAGTGCGGGGAACGCTTCCTTGAGCATCGGGATCAGGCGGGCCAGCGCCGGGGCCTGCAGCAGCGGCTCGCCGCCGGTGATGACAAGGCGCGCAGGGCGCAGCGACAAAATGCGCATGCACACCTCGCGCACATCAAGCGTGATCTGGTTCTCGATCCGCTCGAACGTCAGATCATCGCGGTGCGGGCGGATATCGCCGGTGAAGCGCCAGGTATAGGCGGTGTCACACCACTCGCAGGCCAGATTGCAGCGCGAAAGACGCACGAACACGCTTGGCCGCCCCGCTGAGAGCCCTTCGCCTTGCAGCGACGGGAAGATCTCCGGCTCGCCGGGAGCCATCGTGGCGAGGGTGAGGCTCATCCCAGCCGTTCCAGCGCGGCAGCGAGGCGGGTGGCTTCGGCGCTGTGGTGCGCATGGTCTGCGCGCGCCTTCTCGACCGCTTCGGGCTTGGCCTTCTCGGCAAAGGCCGGGTTGGACAGACGGCCTTCGAGCGACTTGGCTTCCTTTTGCGAAGCGGCGAGCGCCTTTTCGAGGCGGGCCTTTTCGGCGGCGATGTCGATCACGCCTTCAAGCGGCACGATGAGGTTCGCATCCCCTGCGCCGATCTGCATGGCTGCGCCCGCCGGGGCCGGGGTAAAGTGGATCGCGCTCAGCCGCGCCAGCCGTTCGATCACCGCCGGATTGCTCTCGATCACCGTACGCGTCGCCGCGCTCGGCTCGGGCAGATAGGCATCGAGCCGAGCGCCGGGCGCAATGCCCAGTTCGTTCTTCGCGCCGCGCAAGTTGGAAACGAGCGCGATCAGCCATTCGACCTCGGCCTTCGCCGCTGGATCGACACTGGCCGCAGGCGCGGGCCATTCGGCGACGATCAGTTCGGCAGACCGCTCACCGAGCGCATGCCACAGCTCTTCGGTCACAAACGGCATGAACGGATGCAGCATCACCAGAATCTGATCAAGCACCCAGCCGGCAACGGCGCGGGTCTCGTCGTCGAAGCTGCCCTTGATCAGCTCGATATACCAGTCGCAGAACTGGTCCCACACGAAGTGGTAGACCACATTCGCGGCGGCATCGAAGCGCAAGTCTGCCATCGCCTGATCGAGCGCGGCGACGGTTTCGACCACTTCGCCGATGATCCAGCGGTTGACCGCGCTGGTGGCGGCGGGCGCGGCCACCGATGTGCTGCCGGAAATCCCGTTCGCCATGCAGAAGCGCGCGGCGTTCCACAGCTTGGTCGCGAAGTTGCGATAGCCCTCGACCCGGCGCTCATCCATCTTCACGTCGCGGCCCTGGCTTTCCATTGCGCACATGAAAAAGCGCAGCGCATCCGCGCCGTACTGGTCGATCAGCAGCAGCGGATCGACCACGTTGCCCTTCGACTTTGACATCTTCTGGCCATCGGCGGCGCGCACCAGCCCATGCAGATAGAGCCGCTTCCACGGCGGAGTTCCGCCATTGAAATGCATCCCCTGCATCGCCATGCGCGCATCCCAGAAGAACAGGATGTCGAACCCGGAAATCAGCAGGTCGTTGGGATAGTGCTTCTTGAACAGCGGCGCGTCTTCGTCCGGCCAGCCAAGCGTGGCGAACGGCCAGAGCGCGGAGGAGAACCACGTGTCGAGGACGTCAGGATCGCGACGGAGGGTGTAGGGCCCTTCGCTCATCTTGCCGCCATCGTATTCAATCTCAAACCTGATCAGGCTTGGATCGACACCGTAGTAGTCAGCCGCTTTCTTCCGAGCTTCCGCCTCATCGATTGCTACGACACGAAAGTCTTCTAGAAATGAGCTGACAGACGACCGAAATGTGTCGCCTGCCGCAGCCACTTCCTTGCTTGGCCCATACCAAGCCGGAATCCGGTGTCCCCACCACAACTGGCGGCTCACGCACCACGGCTGGATGTTCTCCATCCAGTTGAAGAACGTCTTCTCCCAGGTCTTCGGCACGATCTCGATCGCGCCTGAACGCACCGCTTCCATCGGTGCGACGGCGAGCTTTTCGGCATCGACATACCACTGGTCGGTCAGCCACGGCTCGATCACCACACCGCCGCGATCGCCATAAGGCGTCTGGATCGTGCGCGGTTCGGCGTCGTGCTCCGTCTCAAGGCCTTCCTTGTCGCGCGTCATATGCGGCACAAGGCGGCCCGCTTCCTTCATCCGCTGCACGATCAGCGCGCGTGCATCGAAGCGGTCCATGCCTACGAATTCGTCTGGCACCAGTCCGTCCGCCGTTTGCACCACGCGCGCTTCGGCATCGAACATGTTGAGCATGTCCGCCGCCTTGATCCCGGCGCGGCGGCCCACTTCGAAGTCGTTGAAATCATGCCCCGGCGTGATCTTCACCGCGCCAGAACCCAGCTCCGGATCGGCGTGTTCATCGGCCACGATCTGCAAACGCCGCCCGGTCAGCGGCTGCACGACAAACTGCCCGATCACCGCCTTGTAGCGCTCATCATCGGCGTTCACCGCAACCAGCATGTCAGCCAGCATCGTCTCGGGCCGGGTGGTGGCAACCTCGATATAGTCCAGCCCGTCCGCGCGCACCGCGCCGTCCGCCAGCGGATACTGGAAGCGCCAGAACGAACCCTTGATCTCGCGCGTTTCCACCTCAAGGTCGGAGATCGCGGTCTTGAGCTTGGGGTCCCAGTTCACCAGCCGCTTGTCGCGGTAGATCAGGCCCTGATTGTAGAGATCGACAAAGACCTTCACCACTGCCTTGGTGAAGTGCGGGTCCATCGTGAACTGCTCGCGGGACCAGTCCATTGAACAGCCCAGGCGGCGCAGCTGGCCGGTGATCGTGCCGCCGCTTTCCGCCTTCCATTCCCACACCTTGTCGATGAAGGCCTCGCGCGAATAGTTGGTGCGCTTGTCCCCCTGCGCTTCCATCTGCCGTTCGACGACCATCTGCGTGGCGATGCCGGCGTGATCAGTGCCGACCACCCACAGTGCATCCTTGCCGCGCAGCCGCTCATAGCGGATCACCACGTCCTGCAGCGTGTTGTCCAGCGCATGGCCGATATGGAGGCTGCCCGTCACGTTCGGCGGCGGGTTCACGATGGTGAAGGGCGCTGCATCGGGGCGCTCGGGGCGGAACAGCCCATTCGCCTCCCAGTGGGCATACCACTTGGCCTCGAGCCCGGCAGGCTCGAATGTCTTGGCAAGGGTTCCAGCCTCGCCCTGATCTGCAATCGTCGTTTCGGTCATGATGTCCCGGGCCTTGCCATCCTGCGCCCAGCCCTGCAACCCCGCGCTGCAACCGGGGGAATGCGCCAGGGCCGTGCTGGCGGCGCGCTTGCGGCTTTGGCCGATTTCCCGCATGAAGTGGCTACCATGCGGGGGACAGCCGATTTTATCGTCGAGACCGGCGCCGAAGGCAGCGCCGCGCTGGTGCTGACCGGCCCCTTGCTCGTATCCTCGATCGGTGCGATCGATCATCGCTTGCGCGCGGTGGAAGGGCCGATTTCGGCGATAGACCTCTCCCGCGCAGGCCGCATCGATACAGTTGGCGCGTGGACCGCGTGGAGCCTTTCGCAGCACTTCGGTGCGCCGATCACAGGGGCCTCGGCCGAAGCGGAACGTCTGATCGCGGCGATCAGCGCCGTGGACGACAACACCGCATCTGTGGCGGGGCACCGCCTGCCGATGTTGCTGCGCGTGCCCGATCACGTGGGCGAGGTGGTTGCGGGGCTGGGGCAGGGCATGCTGCTCGTGCTCGGCTTTATCGGGCAGATCGTGCTGGCAAGCGGCACGCTGCTGCGCCACCCGGGCCGCTTCCGCCTGCGCGCGCTGGTGCACCAGATGGAGCTGATGGGGGTCAACGCGCTCGCCATCATCGGCCTGATGAGTTTCCTTGTCGGCATCGTGATCGCGCAGCAAGGCGCGGTGCAACTCAGGCAGTTCGGCGCGGAAATCTACACGGTGAACCTCGTCGGGCGGCTTTCGATGCGAGAGCTGGGCATTCTGATGACCGCGATCATGGTGGCGGGGCGGTCCGGCTCGGCCTTTGCCGCGCAGCTCGGCACGATGAAGCTGACCGAGGAAATCGATGCGATGCGTACCATCGGTGTCTCGCCGACAGAGGCGCTGGTGATCCCGCGCCTGCTTGCCACGATGCTGATGATGCCGCTGCTCGGCATCTATTCGGCGGCCATCGGCATCATCGGCGGTGCGGCGCTCTCCGCGCTCACGCTGGGCATTCCCTTCTTCACGTTCCTTGCGCGCATTCAGGAAGTGGTGCCGCTGCACGATGTGTGGGTGGGCCTGATCAAGGGGCCGGTGTTCGGCCTGATCGTCGCCATCTCGGGCTGCTATCAGGGCCTACAGGTCAAAAGCGATGCCGAAGAAGTCGGCACCCGCACGACGGCGGCGGTGGTCATGGCGATCTTCATCGTGATCGTGCTCGATGCCTTCTTCGCGGTGTTCTTCTCCGAGATCGGCTGGGGATGAGCAGCGCGCCCGCCTGTGCCGAGGCTGCTGCCATCGGGAGCGAGGCGGACCTGTTCCCGATCCGGGTGCGGGGCCTGAAGAATGCGTTCGGTGATCATGTGGTGCACGAGAACCTCGATCTCGATGTGCGCAAGGGCGAGATCATCGGCGTCGTCGGCGGATCGGGCACGGGCAAGTCGGTGCTGATGCGCTCGATCATTGGGCTGCAGATCCCCGAGGAAGGCACGATCGAAGTGCTCGGCAGCGAGATCACCGATGCGCGCGATGATGACGATATCGATATCCGTTGCCGCTGGGGCATCCTGTTCCAGGGCGGCGCGCTGTTTTCCACGCTGACCGTGGCGGAGAACGTCGAAGTGCCGCTGCGCGAGTTCTATCCCGAGATCACGGACGAACTGCGCCACGAGATCGCGCGCTACAAGGTGCTGCTCTCCGGTCTGCCTGCGGAAGCGACGGGCAAGTATCCCAGCGAGCTTTCGGGCGGCATGAAGAAGCGCGCTGGCCTGGCCCGCGCGCTCGCGCTCGATCCGGAGCTGCTGTTTCTCGATGAGCCCACCGCCGGGCTCGATCCGATCGGCGCCGCTGCTTTCGACCAGTTGATCCGCAGCCTGCAGCAGACCTTGGGGCTGACCGTGTTCCTCATCACCCATGATCTCGATACGCTGTACGAGATCTGCGACCGGGTGGCGGTGATCGCCGACAAGCGGGTGATCGCGGTGGGCACGATCCCCGAACTGATCGCCACCGGGCACCCATGGATCACGTCATATTTCACCGGCCCGCGCGGCCGGGCCGCGAGCGCGGCAAGCGAACGCAACGCTGCCCTTGGCACCGTTGCGGATGGAGCATAGGAAACGCCGATGGAAACGCGCGCCAATCACATCTGGGTGGGGACGGTCACCCTGCTGCTCATGGCGGGGCTGGCCGCGCTGCTGATCTGGATCGCGCGGCTGAGCCAGCACGAACAGAACGACTTCGATATCTTCTTCAAGCAATCGGTCGATGGCGTCGCCAAGGGTTCGGAAGTGTCCTATTCGGGCGTACCGGTCGGCCAGGTGAAGGAAATCACGCTGTGGGACAAGGACCCCAGCTTCGTGCGTGTGCGCATCAAGGTCGACCGCAAGGTGCCGATCCTGCAGGGCACGACCGCGAGCCTGCAGGGTAGCTTCACCGGCGTTTCCACGATCCAGCTGGCCGGCGCGATAAAGGGTGCGCCGCCGATCATCGAGCCTGGGCCTGCGGGCGCTCCCGTCATTCCAACCAAGCGCAGCGGGCTGGGCGAAATCCTATCGAACGCACCGCTGCTGCTGGAACGGCTGGCGACTGTGTCAGAGCGGCTGACCATGGTGCTGTCAGACCAGAACCAGAAGGCCTTCGCGAACATCCTGGCGCACACCGACCAGCTCACAGGCAACCTTGCCGGCGCTTCGCCCGAGGTGAAGAAATCGCTGGAAGAACTGCAGCTGACCCTCAAGCAGGCGACCACCACGCTGGCCTCCGTGGAGAAGCTGGCAGGTTCGGCTGACGGGGCGATCAACGATCCCAACAACGGCCTTGCCAAGCAGCTGCGCGCCACGCTCAAATCTGCGCAGACGGCAGCGGATTCGCTGCAGGCGACGATGGATGAGGCAAAGCCCGCCGCTAAGCAGTTCAACGACCGCACGCTGCCGGCCTTCGAGGCGGCGCTGCGTGATATCGAGGCGACCTCGCGCTCGATCCGCGCGATGACAGACAAGATCGGCGACCGCGGCATCAGCAGCGTCGTGGGGAGCCCCAAACTGCCGGATTACAAGCCATGAGCGCCAGCATGATCAAAGCCTGTTTTTTTCCCAGCACCGCACCGCTCTTGATGCTTGCCGCACTTGGCGGCTGTGTCAGCATTGGAGCCAAGCCGCCGGGCACGTTCCTCAGCCTGACATCTGAGGCGGCACCCGCTATCGGATCGGCCAGCAGCGGCACGCTGGGCGAGGCGACGGTTGTGCTCGAACCTTCGGCTTCGGCGGCCGTTTCGGTGCTGCGCATTCCCGTACAGATCGATTCAGCCAACATCGCCTATATCCGGGGCACGCAGTGGGTCGAGCGGCCCAGCCGCGCGTTCCAGCACTTGCTGGCGGATACGCTGCGCGCACGCGGCAAGGGGCTGGTGGTCGAATCCGACCGTGCCACGGCCGGCACGCGGATCGGCGGCCAGCTTCTGGCGATGGGCTTCGATGTACCGACCCACAAGGCGGTGGTACGTTTCGAGGCGATGAAGTGGCTGCCGGGCGGCCGGATCGAGACGCGGCGGTTCGAAAGCACCGTGGCCGGCGTCGAGCCCGAACCGAATGAAATCGGCCCCGCGCTCAATCGCGCCGCGAACAAGGTGGCGGCGGACGTCGCCGATTGGGTGGGGTGAAGCGCTAGCCCCGCGCCAGCGCTGCAAACCGGGCGGCAGCGGCGAAGGCAGCGTGGCGGCGGGCGCGGCGGTCTTCGGCCTCGGCGTCCTTGCCCCAGAGCTCGGCCTGCCAGTCTTCCTCAAGGCTGGCCGCATTCCATAGCGTATCGATATCGGCCCCCGGTTCCACCGCCATCAGCCCCAGGATCAGCGAGGCGGCGAGCGAGGTCGTGGTCTTCAAGGCTGCCAGCGTGAAGGTGCCATGCGTAGCCAGGGCCTTGCGCAGGCAGGCCAGCGTTTCCTCCGGCTGCGGGCGGTGCATCACGCCCGCCACACGCACAAAGCGCACCTGCCACTGCGCCTCGGCGGCGGTGAGCAGCGGGTCCCACACCGCACGCTGCCGCACGCCCAGCGCCTCGTCAGGCTCGGCGCGGTAGCACAAGGTGTCGGTCTCGCCATAGGGCAGGAGTTCTTCGACCACGGCTGCCTTGCCGGCAGTTATCACGTCGATCGCGTAATCGGCCAGATCGCGGAAGATGAAGCCGGCGGGATCGATCTCCGGCCCTTGCGCAGACCATTCTGCGGCCAGCGCCTCGGCCAGCGGCGCGCTCGGCACGATTTGCGCCCGCCCGCCCACGGTGCGCAAAGGCCGGCCATCGAGCATGACCCTGAAGCCGCCACCATCGACCGCTACCGTCACAGCCTTGTAGAACCGCTTCACGGCTTGCTTTTCCAGCGGCGGGCGAGGAGCATGGGTACGGCGAAGAAATCGGCCAGCCCCACCGCGATCAGGCCATAACCTAGCGCTTCGGGCAGCTTTGGCAGCCAGGCCACGGTGCCCGATGCGATTAGCACGCCGGCAAAGGCCAGCAGCGCGCCAGAAAAGCGCACCAGTTGCAGCACCGCAAAGCGCGCGGCAGCGGGATCATGCCCGGGCGTCTCGGTCATTCCATGCCCTTCAGCAGCAGGCGCAGTTCGGCAATCGAGCCTGCGACCGCCTCGGCCCCGGCCTCGACCAGTTCGCGCGGGTGGTGATAGCCCCAATCGACCCCGATCGCGCGGACCCCGGCGTTGACGGCCATGCCCATGTCGAAGGTGGTATCGCCGATCATCGCTGTTTCGCTCGCTGCGGCGCCCGCATCGGCAAGGCAGGCCTCGATCATGCTGGGATGCGGCTTGGAGGGGTGGCGATCCGCTGTCTGCAGCGTCACGAAATGGCCGGTGAGGCCATGCGTTTCAAGGCAATGGATCAGGCCGCGGTCGCTTTTGCCAGTGGCGACGCCGAGCAGCCAGCCCGCGCCTGCCAGTTCCTCGATCAGCCCGACAATACCTTCGTAAAGCGGCTCTGCCACCTGGCCCGCCGTGCGGCGCTCGCGGAACGCGTCGCGATAAAGCTGGGCTAGCATGGCGTGGTCATCCGCACTGCTATCCGGGCGCAGGCGGCGCATCGCTTCGGGCAGCGAGAGCCCGACAACGCGGCGCGTGGCATTGCGGTCAGGCGGGACAAGCCCGGCGGCGTTGAAGGCCGCATCCATGGCGGCGCAGATATCGGCCTGGCTATCGACCAGCGTTCCGTCGCAATCGAAGATGGCAAGGCGCAGGCTCATGTCGCCAGCCTTTCCATCAGTGCGGCGAGCGCAAGCTTGCCTTCGCCCTTGAGCCCTTCGATAAGCCGCGCGCGCTCTTCAGCGGGCTTGTTCTGCGAAAGCTTCACGGTCGGCCGCCACGCCTCGACTGTTAGCTCGAAGCCGGTGATCATGTCCATCATCCGCTCACGCTTGATCTGCGCCATCTTGTCCATGGTCCATGGCGTGCCCTCGGCCACCCGCGCTTCGTGGTGCGCGGAAACATCCTGCAGCATCGCGTGGAGCCCATCGAGGTCCATGCGCCGCACGGGGCCTTCCATTTCAAGCGCGAGGTAGTTCCAGGTCGGCACCTGATCGGGGTCGGCATACCAGCGCGCCGAGATGTAGCCATCGGGCCCGTTCACCACGGCCAGCGCCCGCGCGCCATCGAGATGACGGGTGAGCGCATTGCCCAGCGCGAGGTGGAAGCGCAGCGTGCCCGATTCGGTCAGCAGCAGAGGCACGTGCGCGACACGCGGGCCATCGGGCGTGGTCAGAAACACCATGCCGAAGCCGCTCTCGGCGATCAGCGCGGAAAACAGCTCGCGGTCATCGGGACGGAAGGCCGGGTTCGGATGCATCAGACCCTCGGGCTGCGGCGCGGCGTTTTACCTGCCGGGGGCTTTCCGCCGCCTGAAGTCCCACCACCGCTCTTGTTTGCAGGAGGCGTCCGCCGCACCGGCTTGCCGCCGTTTGCTGCGCGCTCTGCCGCATTGCGTTCGGCCGAAGCTCGCCCGGCTGAAGCGCGTGCAAGCGCGGTGCCGGTGGGCGCCTTGCTGCCCGGGCCTTTCTTGACGCCAGCGCGTGCCTTGGGGGTGGCCCGGCCGCTGGGCGGCGCATCGGCGCGCTTGCGGCGCTCGCCGCGGCGCTCCTTGCGGTATTCCTTGGCATAGGCCTTGGCGGCACGCTTCTCGATCACCTTCTCCGGCACGAGCTTGATCGGTTCCAGCGGCAGATCGCCATCGGCTTCCTCGAAGCCCAGCTGCGCCATGCTTGCCGCGAAGTGATCGGGCAGCGGCGCGGTCACATCGAGCAGATCGCCCTCGGGATGTTCGATGCGCAGCCGCCGCGCGTGAAGATGCATTTTGCGGCTGATGCTGCCGGTAAGGAACGCAGCCTGCCCGCCATACTTGCCGTCACCCACAATAGGGTGGCCAATGGCAGCCATGTGGACGCGCAACTGGTGCGTGCGGCCCGTCAGCGGTTGGAGCTCGACCCAGCACGCAGCATTGCCAGCGCGGCCGATCACGCGGTAGCGCGTGCGGGCGGATTGGCCGTGCTCGCTCTCGTCCACCATCATCTTCTCGCCGCCAGTGCCCGGCTGTTTTGCCAGCGGCAGCTCGATCAGGCCATCTTTCACATCCGGCACGCCGGTGATCAGCGCCCAATAGATCTTGCGCGCGGTGCGCCCGGAGAAGCGCTTGGAAAAGAACGCCGCGCTGCCCGGCGTGCGCGCGATCAGCAGCACGCCCGAAGTGTCCTTGTCGAGCCGGTGGACAAGGCGCGGGCGCGGACCCTTGCCGTCGGCATAAGCATCGAGCAGGCCGTCGACATGTTCGTGCGTGCCGCTGCCGCCTTGCGTTGCAAGGCCCGGCGGCTTGTTGAGCACGATGGCGGCGCGGTCTTGCGTCAGCACCATGCTTTCGGCCAGCGTGATCTGTTCCTCGGTCAGCGGCTGCTTGGGCCGCGCGCTCTTGATCCCTGGAGGCGCAGAGCCGCCGGGCGGCACACGCAGCACCTGCCCCTTTTCGAGCCGGGTATCCACATCGGCGCGCTTGCCGTCGACCCGCAGTTGCCCGGTGCGCGCCCAGCGCGATACGGTGGCGAAGCCGACTGCAGGGAGGTTGCGCTTGAACCAGCGGTCGAGCCGCACGCCGTCATCGTCCTTGGTGACGGTGAACTGGCGGACATCGCCGTCATCAACGGAAGAGGCCGCGCTCATGCCGCCACCCGCGCAAGCCAGAGTCCGCCAAACAGCGCGGCAAAGCCAGCGACGAGCGAGATCGCTACATATGCGGCCGCGAGCCCGAGCGCACCGCGTTCGACAAACAACGCAAACTCCAGCGCGAAGGACGAGAAGGTGGTAAAACCGCCCAGAACGCCCACACCGAGCAGCAGGCGCCACTGTTCGCCCAAATGTTCGCCGCCCGCGCCATGCCGGGCGAGCCAGCCGACCAGAAGGCCCATCGCCGCGCTGCCCAGCACGTTGACAGTGAGCGTGGCCCAGGGGAAAGCACCGGCCGCTACAGGGCCCATGGCTGAGACGAACAGGCGGCCGGTCTGGTAGCGCAGCCACGCGCCAAGCGCGCCGCCGGCGGCTACAGCGATGCCGGGCGGAACGCTGGCAAGCAGAGGTGGGGTGGATGTCATCCGCCAAGCCCCTAACGCAGGCGGGCGCCAATTGCACGAGATTGCTTGCCTTGGCGGGGCGCTTTTGGTAGCGGGCCCCCCGTAAGAGCCGATCCGCTCGGATTCGGCCTATTTCGTATTTCTGCCATTTAAGGTGACTCCCGCGCCGCGCGGGCTCTCGCCATCAGCTTTGAGGTGTAGCGGTTTATGCAGATTC
>CANGJB010000041.1 GCA_947453945.1 Sphingomonadaceae bacterium | reverse complement strand
TCTGGCGATGGACTTGGGAATCAAGGGGCGCAAGGCGCTCGTCAACGGCGGCAGCGCCGGCATGGGGCGCGGCGCTGCGCTGGCCCTCGCCCGCGAAGGGGCCGAAGTGTTCATCTCCGCGCGCGGGGCGGAGAGGCTTGAGGCGGCCGCTGCGGCCATCGCGGCTGAAACCGGCGCGAAAGTCCATCCCATCATCGCCGATCATGCCAGCGACGCAGGCCGCGCGGCGATCCTTGCCGCCTGTCCCGATCCGGATATCTTCGTCGCCACGTGCGCCCCGCCGCCCTTCACCGGCGATTTCCGCGATGTCTCGCGCGAAGAGTTCGAACGGGCCGTTTCTACCGCGCTGCTCAGCCCCATCGACTATATCAAGGCCGTGAGCGGGCCGATGGTCGAGCGGCGCTGGGGCCGCATCGTCAACATCAGCACCGGCGCAGCCAAGTATCCCGCCGCGATGCGCGTCCTTTCTGGCCCGCCGCGCGCGGCTCTCGCCAACTACTGCCACGCGATTTCCAAGGAACTCGCGCGGCACAACGTGACGGTGAACTCGGTGCTGCCCGGCATGCACCACACCCCGGGCATCGAGGAAATGATGGCTCCCAGCGCCGCTGCCAAAGGCCGCACCTATGACGAGGAAGTCGCGTCCTTCGTCAAAGTGGTGCGCATTCCCGCCGGGCGCTTCGGCGATGCCGAGGATCTGGGCGCGCTGGTGGCCATGCTGTGCAGCGCGCAGGCCAGCTTCCTCACCGGCCAGTCGCTGGTCGTCGATGGCGGCATGGGCACTTCGATCTTTTAGCAGCTACTGCGGCCGATAGCCCGCCCCCCGGATCAGCTTGCCCGGCCGCGCGCCGGTCGATTGGTCGAACCGCCTGATCACTTCGCCCGCCACCACGGTCGCTTCATAGCCGGTTGCGCGCTGGTGCAGGCGGCGCCCGCCCGCAGGCAGATCGCGCACCACTTCGGGCAAGTGGAGCGAAAGGCCATCAAGGTCGATCACGTTCAAATCCGCCCGCGCGCCCACCTTCAGCAAGCCGCGATCATCAAGCCCAACCGCCCGCGCCGCCTTGCGGCTCAGCATGTGCACCGCCTCGGCCAGCTCCAGCTTCAGCGGGCCCTCGCCCTTCACGAACTGGGTGAGCAGGTAGGTCGAATAGCTCGCATCGCAGATCGCACCGTAATGCGCGCCGCCATCTCCCAGCCCGGGCACGCAATAAGGATGGCGCAGCATTTCGTGCGCGCTGGCGAGAGAGGCGTTTTCGTAGTTGCCCAGCGCCGCCAGAAACAGCCCGCGCCCTTCCGTCTCCAGGATGCGGTCATAGGCCACTTCCTGCGGGCTGCAGCCGCGCGCTTCGGCCTGTCCGGCCATGCTCATCTGCGCCGGCGGGGCATAGTCCGGCGGATTATCGAGCGGAAACAGCCAGCGCCAGTTGCGCGCCAGCGCGTTGAACGGGTGGCCGGGGGCGAAATCTTCGGTGAGCAGCGCCGCGCGCAAGGCCGGATCGCGCATCGCGGCAACTTGTTCGGGAATCGGAAGGTGCGCGATCTTTTCCCAGCTCGGGCAGAGCACGAAGGGATGCACCGTCAGCTCCAGCCCCGCGATCAGGCCGATCGGGCGCGGCATGACTTGCGCGTGGGCCACCCCGCCCGCCGCATTGGTCGCCTCCAGCATTTCCAGCACCCGCCGCCAGCGCGGCGGCGCATCGTTGCCCGAGGCGAGCGTGAAAGTCGCCGGGCGGCCGCTCGCCGCGATCACCCGCTCGATCACGCGGTATTCCTTGTCCCACCCCACAAAGGCATCGAGCACCACCTGAAACGTCCCCGCGCCCGCATCGCCCATGCCGCGCGTGATCGCTTCCAGCTCGGCAATATCGGCATCGAATGTCGGGATCGCGCCGCCATCGGCGGTCTTGTGGATCGATAGGCGCGATGTGGCAAAGCCGATGGCCCCGGCGCGCATCGCCTCGGCCGTCAGCCGGCGCATCAACGCAAGATCATCCTCACTCGCCGCCTCGCGCGCCGCGCCCCGCGCACCCATCGCATAGACGCGCAAGGGCGAATGCGGGAGATAGGCCGCCACGTCGATGTCGCGCTTTCCGGCGGCTACTTTGTCGAGGTATTCGGGGAAGGTCTCCCAGTCCCACGCCAGGCCCTCGGTCATCACCACGCCGGGGATGTCCTCCACGCCTTCCATCACATTGATCAGCATGTCATGATCAGCCTTGCGGCAAGGCGCGAAGCCGACGCCGCAATTGCCCATCACCGCGGCCGTAACCCCATGTGCCGAGGACGGCGAAAGTTCCTCGGCCCAGATGCACTGGCCGTCGTAATGCGTGTGCACGTCGATAAAGCCGGGCGTGACCACTCGGCCCTTGGCATCGATTTCGTCTGCCCCGCGGCCGCTGAACGCGCCGATGGCGGCGATCTTTCCGCCCGCTATGGCAAGATCGCCCGCGATCAGTTCGCCCCCGCTTCCATCGGCGATAGTGCCGCCGCGGATCACCAGATCATAGTCGGCCCGCATCGCCTTATCCTCCCCTCACCAGCCGCACGATGCCGCCGATCAGCGAGCCCAGCACGAAAATGTAGATCGGCGGCATCGAGATATAGAGCGGGATCAGCCGCTTTTCCGCCGCCCGGTGATAGCCCCGCGCATAAAGCACCCTCATGAACGGCCAGATCACACCAATCCCCGCCGCCCAGAGCGGACTTACGACGTAAGCGAACAGCCACAGACCCGGCAGGAACAGCACCAAATGCTCCAGCGTGTTCTGATGCGCGCGGACATAGCGCTCGTACTCCTCCGGCCCACTATGCGAGGGCACCGGGATCTTGAACCGCCCCCGCGCCAGCCCCGCCATCAGCAGCGTGAAGTAATAGGCCAGCAGCGCCAGCACGCTGACGATCACGACATAGACGTAAGGATCGGTCATGGACTTGCGCGCGCCTCTGCCTCTTGGGATGGGGCAAGGCTGGCGCAGGCTGCGCGCCGCGGCAACTCGCACTTTTGCGACAAGCAACGATGTGAGGTGGCAAATCATCAAGGGCTTGGCGGTGGGCGAGAGCCCGCGGGCGAACTCTCTTTCAGTTATATATATATGATTTAAAACACGTTTGCTCCTATCGCATCAGACCAAAGTCGCTCTCTGAACGGTAGAAAATCCCGGAGATCTGCAACTATCGGCCGTCCAGGTTCCGACCCCAAATCGGATAAGGTGCCGTTTCGAATGTAGACAGATGAATGCATATGCACTAGTGTATACGCATGGAACTCGACTGTACCTGCTTTCGCGTCAAGCGGCTATCGCGGGCAATAACACAGCTCTATGACGAAGCGGTTCGTCCCGCGGGATTACGCATCACCCAGTTCAGCCTTCTATCGGCTTTGCGCAACGAGGGGCCGATGACAGTCGCTGCACTGGCGGCGGGGCTCGGGGCTGACACGACATCGATCTCACGAGCGCTTGCAGCCCTTCAATCGAGGGAACTCGTGTTGCTGCGTAAAGGGCCGGACAGGCGCTCCAAATCCGTGTCGATCACCTCACGGGGCAGGGAGCTTCTCCGTGAGGCGGAGCCATACTGGCTTGAGGCGCAGCGCCGCATAGCCGAGGCACTGGGGCCGGATGGGCAGCGCGACCTCGATCACCAACTGGATGCCTTGTCCCGCAGGATATCAGATCTATGACCGCGCAGACCACCAGCTTTCACGGCGATCTCGCCTTCGAAGCCAGCTATATTTCACCGGACGAGGCGATTGGCACGATGGCCGTGAAAGCAGGCCTTCTCAATCCTTTCGGAACGGTGCACGCCGGGGCCATGATCTGGTTCGCGGACGTGGTCGCCACAACCCTCGCCTTGCAAGGCAGAACCCCGACCGCCGGCATGCAGGGCTTCCCGCTGGCGATCACCCTTTCGGCAAACCTGCTTGCGAACTGCCGCGAAGGCCATCTCCATGCGCAGGCGCGCTTTGTGAAGAAGGGGCGGCGCGTTTCGACAGTGCGCACCAAGGTCACGTCCGACGAGGGCAAGGTCCTGCTCGATCTCACCACGACGCATGTAGTGGCGGAAGGATAGCGCTGTGGTCGATGTCACGCTGGTGCCTATTTTCGTGGCTGCGGTGTTCATGCTGATGATCATCCCCGGTCCGGACATGTTGTTCGTGACCGCCAATGCGCTCGGCGGCGGAGTGCGAACCGGCATGGCCGCGATGCTCGGGGTGGCCAGTGGAGCCTATCTGCACATCCTTGCCGCTGCCTTCGGGATTTCTGCGATCCTCCAGACCTCGCAAACGGCATATGATGTGGTCCGCCTATGCGGCGCCGCTTACCTTGCCTATCTCGGGATCAGGTTCTTACGATCCCGCTCGTCTGTCTTCGAAATCTCGCCCTCAGGGGAAAAGGCCGTCTGGAAGGTCTACCGGCAGGGAGTGATCACCAATCTGTTCAATCCAAAAGCCGCGCTGTTCACGCTTTCCTTCGTGCCGCAGTTTGTATCGACTGGCGCTGGTCCGGTCTGGTCGCAGATGCTGGTTTTGGGCCTGATCATCGTGGCAATCATGATAGCGGTGGAACTGCCGATCGTTCTAGCATCTGGGCGTTTCTCCGCTTGGCTCACGAAGCAGTCCGGCGCCAGCCGTCTGCTCGATAAGGCAATTGGGTTCATGCTTCTGGGGCTTGCTGCCTATATCGCTGCAGAGCGCAAGCCGGTCTAGGCCAAAGGACGGCCGAGTACAGAAAACTTAACCGCGCAGGCCATCCAGCACGATGCGGATCTTGTCCTCGGCAGAAAAATGCCGACGCGTCTGCCGGCGGATGTCCTTCACTACCCGCTCAGCAGGGGCCTTCACAGTCGATCTTTTCAGCTTCATCTTCGTTCCTTCGTCACTACGACGAAGCCCCAACCCTCCTTAAACCACAACCTAAAATCTGGGCCATAGGTGCTGATGGGGAACACGTATCCAGCAAACAGCATGAACCAGATTTCCCGCGCCTTGGGAATCCCCCGCGATTCCATCCGGTCGGATTATGCTCTAGGGGAAGCCCACCGCCGCCTGACGGCACAACTGGCGCCCGGTTCCGTGTACCACCGCGCAAATTATAATGGCTTGGCTGATTTGGTCTATCGGCTGACGCGCAGCACCCTTGTGCGCGGCGCCCATGCCGCAGCCAGGGGAACCGGAAGCGGATGGCTTTGAGGACATCGGACGCGCCATCACGATCCTGGATGTCGGCGGCATGGACGAGGATGAAGATCAGAAATCCGCAGGTGTCGGTGAGTATGTGCCGCTTGCGCCCCTTGACCTTCTTGCCCGCGTCGTACCCTGAAATACCGCCGCTTTCCGTCGTTTTGACCGACTGGCTGTCGATGACCCCCGCCGTTGGGCTCGCCTCCCGGCCAACCTGCTGACGCGCTGTCATTGCCAGAAGATGGTTGATCGTCGTCAGCAGGCCGCTGTCCCGCCAGTTGTAAAAATAGCCGCGCACCGTCGAGATCGGTGGAAATCATTTGGGTATCGAACTCGCCCAATCTTTGGATGCCCGGCGGGATGAAGACCCCAAGGTCAAGAAGCTCCTTGCGGAGCTGCGCCCGATTCTCAAGGAAGGCGCCAAGCCGGTCATCTTCTGTCGTTTCATCGCCACGGCTGAGGCATTGGGGGAAACCCTACGTGCCATCTTCCCCAAAGCGGCTATTGCCGTTGTCACTGGCACGCTTCCGCCGGATGAACGGCGCAATCGGGTCGATGCGCTTGAACCCTTCGAAAACCGGATCCTCGTTGCGACCGACTGCTTGTCGGAAGGTATCAACCTCCAGAGCCTGTTCGACACAGTCGTCCACTACGACCTGAGTTGGAACCCGATGCGCCCGCGCACGGAAGGTTATCGCTGATGCGCGGCGCTGAGAACCTGGAGAGCACAGCCGCCAGACGTTCTGACTACCCGTTCGCGCTGGAATCTGAATTGCGCGACGCCGCGAATGAGCATGGCTATCGCATCCCCCAGGGCCAAGCTGCGGGGTGGCTGTTCTTTTCTTCTGCATCAGCCCCTGGCGAAATAGCTGTTGCTGCGACGGAAGCAGGCATGGCTGGGCCTTTTTTTCTCTCCATTGCCCATCCGGGTGCGGCGCGTGAACTAAAAGCTGTGCCGGCGGCGCCACCCGCGAAAGGGCATGCCGCTGCCTTCTCCTTCAATGATAGGGATTCCCTATCCGAAGCAGTCAGCATCGTGTACCGCCTGTCGCTGAGCCTTCCGACATTGCCGTATGAAGAGTACCTTAGGGATACTGCTGGCCTGGGAGACACAGAGGCCGAACGACTTCAGAAAGCTCGCATAGGTCAGGATCGCTTCCGATCTGCCTTAATGGAATACTGGAATGCGGCCTGCCCGTTGACCGGAATCAGAGAGCCTGCCCTCTTGAAGGCCTCCCATATTATCCCATGGGCAGAATGCCAGACGGACCAAGAACGCCTGAACGTCCACAATGGCCTATTGCTCTCTGCCCTGTGGGACGCGGCCTTTGATAGCGGCCTTGTAACATTTGATGATCGCGGGCGAGCAGTACCTTCACCGCGCCTTGGGGGAAGTGCCCGAGAGGCTCTAGCGATTACAACGTCACCAGTACTTGTGCTTTCCGATGACCACAAGAGCCGGCTTGAATGGCATAGAAATCACATTTGGATCAGTGCATAGTTGCTGCCATCTGGGGCCGTGGCCATCGAGCGGAGTTGATGATGGGGGCTGCTCGACAAATGAGAGCCTATCTAAAACTTGCAACCAGATTTCAAAATTATGTCATCATATTCAATGCGATAATCTCATCCACTAAAACAAGTACGGTCGAGAGCTTCAGAGAATATCGGCCGGAAGAGAGCATATTCGCCCCGGCACCACAGATGTGCAGTGGAGAGGTTGTCACCTATAACCCTTGAAATGCGCGGGATTTTTTGCGCCTGACCCATGGAATAGAATGATTCCAATGGGTTGAATGGCGGAGCGGCAGGGATTCGAACCCTGGATACGCTTTTGGCGTATACTCACTTTCCAGGCGAGCGCCTTCGACCACTCGGCCACCGCTCCGCATGCACTGGAAGCGCGGGCCCTAACCGCATGAACGCGCTTTCGCAAGGCCGCGAAGGCTGGCAATGTCGGTTTCATGAAACACGCCCTTCTGCTTTGCACGGCGCTGCTGGCCAGTTGCTCCGCTGCATCCGCCCCCGCCACCCCGCAAGGCCCTGCACTTGCGCCGACCGAAATCGTTGCAGCAGCACCTGCCGCAGACTGGTCGCCCATCGCGCCGTCCGATCTTCTGGTGATGGACCTTGCGCCGGATACCAAGGGCGCGGCGCGGCGGGTGGTGATCCAGTTGTTGCCGGCGCCTTTCTCGGCCGGATGGACCGGCAATATGCGCAAGCTAGCCGCAGCGAAGTGGTGGGACGGCACAGCCGTGACCCGCGTGCAGGATGGCTATGTCGCGCAATGGGGCGATCCGGATGGCGAAGACAAGGCCAAGGCCAAGCCGCTGCCGCCGGGGTTGAAGGTTGTGCCGATAGAGGAATACGCAGCTTCCGCTTCATCACCGGAACTGCAGGCGTTCCTCAAGCAAAGCCAAGGCGGAACCCAAACCGTCCTGCCCAAGGACAGCTACGGTGCAAACGGCGAATTCCGCAGTGGCTGGCCGCTGGGCACGGATTCCAGCGCCGTCTGGCCCATCCACTGCTACGGCACCGTCGGCGTCGGCCGCGATTATCCGCCCGATACCGGCTCAGGCGCGGAGCTCTATGCCGTCATCGGCCAGGCCCCGCGCCAGCTGGACCGGAATATCGCGGTGGTCGGCCGGGTGATCGAGGGGATGGAGCACCTCTCCAGCCTGCCGCGCGGCACCGGCGATATCGGCTTCTACAAGACGGCGGAGGAGCGCACGGCGATCCTCTCGATCCGCATTGGCACCGATGTGCCGGGTATCCCGCGCTACCAGTATCTTTCCACCGAAAGCAAAAGCTTCGCCGCCTATGCCGATGCGCGCGCCAACCGGCGCGATTCGTTCTACGTGCGGCCTGCGGGCGGCGTGGATATCTGCAACGTGCCTGTGCCGGTGCGGCGGGTGAAGTAGGCGGTCCAAAACCATGACCCGCTCATGCTGAGCTTGTCGAAGCATCGTGCGCGGCGGTCATGCCAGCACCCTTCGGCAGACTCAGGGTAAGCGGATTTCGGGTATGAAAACTGGTTCCTAGCCCAGCCCCAGCGGCGCATAAGCGCCAAAGATCAGCTGCTCGAACACGCCCGTTCCCACCTCGCCCGCGCTCGTCGTGACACGGCTGACGATCTGCACATGGAAATTGTCCATCCGCTTCGGATCGACCTCCGCCAGCACGATATCCTCGCGCTCCACTTCCAGCACGCCGTGGTAGAGCCCATGGCCCCAGGTGGGCGACGTATACCCCAGCCCGCGCATCTGGAAGCGCACCAGCGGCTCGAACGTCAGCTTCAGCGGGTCATCCCCGCCGCCAACCGTCAGAGTGCCGCCAGCAGGCCACAGCGTGCCCGGCTGCAAAGGGGCATCGAGCTTGGCAGAGGGCGTCTCCGTGAAACCATCATGCCCCGCGCCATCGGGCGCGATCACCGCGCGGGTGTTCCACGGCGCCCCATGCGCATCGGCGTTGATGTGGAAGAACACACTGCGCGTGGGCAGGTTGATTGGCGTCCACTGCCAGAAGAACTGCGGCACCACCCCGTGACCATGCGGCTGCGTGTCGCTGGTGCCGATGGGCCGCACGCCCCAGCTGCGGTCTCGCGTCCCCGCCGTCCCGGGCTGCAGCACCGTGCGCACGCCGTCGATCTCGATCCAACCGGTATAGTGCCCGTTCTGCGTCAGCCGTGTGTAGTCCATGAAGGTGCGAGGGCCGATGCGGTGGATGAAGCGCGGCTCCTCGATGGGGAATGCGCGGCCCGTAAACACGATCTCGGCGCGGATGCCCTCCCCTTCCACGCTAATCGAAAGCTGCTTGAGCGGCTCCTCCACGCGGATCGCAATGGGCCCGCAGGTCAGGTCCAGCCGCTCCATCGCAAGCTCACGCGAAGCATGAAGGGAATGCTGCACCCCGTTGCGGATAAAGCAGAAATGCGCGTCCGCCACATTGAGGTGGGGATAGATGCCGAAGGCCGCCGCGAAAAAGTCCGAGCCGTCCGGCGCGTAGCCGTTGAAGAAATAGCGGTCATAGAAATTGCGGTCGGTGCCTGAGTACGCAATTGGCTCGGGCGTCTGGTGAAGCGGGAAATCGTCGCCCTTGGTCAGCATTTTGCATTCTCCATCATGGCGTCCAGCGCGCCGATGCTATCGTGATCGAGCGCCAGTTCGGCCGCCCCGCGCGCCATTGAAAGGAAGTTGGCATCGCCCCGCTCGGTGCGCACCACGAAAGCCGCGCTGAAAACGGCGGTGAAGAGACCATGCAGCGCCCCGATCCGGTAGCGCCGCATCATCACATCGTGCGCAATCGGAGCCCCGTGCCGCGCCATCTCTTCGGCGTAGAGCGCCAGCAGCGCCGACTCGTTGGGCCGGCGCAGCGCGCTGCCGATCCCGCAGCCCATGAAGTATCCCACATCGGTCATCCCGCAGCCGATGGCGCACGTCTGCCAATCGACAATCGCGATGGGTTCAGCCCCGTTCCCGACGCCAAACAGCATGTTGTCCAGCCGGAAATCGCCGTGAATCAGGCAGGGCTCCTCCGGTTGACGACCCAGCCAGCGCTCCACGCGCGCATCCAGTTCGTCGCACAACGCCAGCGCGTCCGCCGCCAGTTGCCCGGCATAGCGCTCGCGGAAAATCGCGTGAGCCTGGTGATAGAGCCGCCCGATCTCCTCCAGCAGCCCCTCACGCCCATGGAGCCAGTCCGCCTCCAGCACCGCCGGATGGCCCTTGGTTGCGGCATGGAGCGCCGCTGCCTGCCGGATCGCCGCTTCGGCATCAGCCAGAGCGCAGCCTTCCAGCTGGTTGCCCCCACGCTCCGGGGCCAGATCCTCGAACAGCAGCACGAAATCGGTGCCGTCCGCGTTGATCTCGGCCGCATAGACTTGCGGCGTGCGCACCGAGATCAGCCCTGCCAGCGCGCGGTAGAAACCCACTTCCTTCACATAGAGCATCATCGCCGCTGCCGTGCCCCGGCTGGTCGGATCGGCCGAGGCGAACTTGCCCGCCAGCGTCGCCGGCGCGGCGCAGGGCCGGTCATAGCTCAGCGTGAAGCGCGCGGTATCGCCCACTTGGCCCGTGCCGATGGCCACCCACGTGAAATCGGCGATCCGCGCCCTGGCGCCATCTGGGCCGAGCAGCCCGGCACGCGCCAATTGCGCCTCTAACCAGCCAGGCGTTACCGCCGCAGCCGTGCTTGGAAATTCGTCCATGCATCACTCTCCGCCAGCGAGGCTGGCAGAGAGCGGCACGGATGTGAAGTGTTTTTAAGCGGCCGCTTAAAAGTGTGTGAGTAACTCAGGCGAGCCGCCCGAACGCCGCCGCACCGGCATAGCGCGCCGACTGGCCGAGCTCTTCCTCGATGCGGATGAGCTGGTTGTACTTGGCAAGCCGGTCCGAACGCGCGAGCGAGCCGGTCTTGATCTGACCGCAGTTGGTCGCAACCGCCAGATCGGCAATGGTCGCGTCCTCGGTCTCGCCCGAACGGTGCGACATCACCGCCGTATAGCCATTGCGCTGGGCGATGCTCACCGCTTCCAGCGTCTCGGTCAGCGTGCCGATCTGGTTGACCTTCACCAGAAGCGAGTTGGCGAGGCCCTTGGCGATGCCCATCGTCAGGCGCTTGGGGTTGGTGACGAACAGATCATCGCCCACAAGCTGCACCTTCTTGCCCACCTTGGCGGTCAGCGCGGCCCAGCCCTCGAAATCGTCCTCGCTCATGCCGTCTTCAATCGAGCGGATCGGATAGGCATCGGTCAGCGCGGCGAGGTAATCCGCCATGGCTTCAGGCGAAAGCGAAAGCCCCTCGCCGCTGATCTCGTACTTGCCGTTCTTGAAGAACTCGGTGGCGGCGCAATCGAGCGCGAGCACGATATCGGTGCCCGGCTTGAACCCGGCCTGCTCGATCGAGGCCATCACGAAATCGAGCGCATCGCGCGTGCTGGCGATGTTCGGCGCAAAGCCGCCCTCGTCGCCCACGCCGGTGGCGAGGCCCTTCTGGTGCAACGCCTTCTTCAGCGTGTGGAACACCTCGGCGCCCCAGCGCACCGCTTCGGCCAGTGTCGGCGCGCCGACCGGCATGATCATGAATTCCTGGAAGTCGATCGGGTTGTCGGCATGTTCGCCGCCGTTGATGATGTTCATCATCGGCACCGGCAACAGATGCGCCGAAACCCCGCCAACATAGCTGTAAAGCGGCAGGCCGCGCGCGTCTGCCGCAGCCTTGGCCACCGCAAGGCTGGTGCCCAGGATCGCGTTCGCGCCGAGACGGCCCTTGTTCTCCGTGCCGTCGAGGGCGATCATCGCCTGATCGATATCGCGCTGGTCTTCGGCGTCCATGTCGACCAGTGCGCCGGCAATCTCGCCGTTGACCGCGCCGACGGCCTGCAGCACGCCCTTGCCCTTGTAGCGCGCGCCGTCACCATCGCGCAGTTCCACCGCCTCGTGCGCGCCGGTCGATGCGCCTGAAGGTACCGCCGCGCGGCCGAACGAGCCGTCCTCCAGCAGCACATCGACTTCGACGGTCGGGTTGCCCCGGCTGTCGAGGATCTCGCGGGCGTGAATGTCGATGATCGCGGTCATGGCGGTTCCTCGTTTGCTGACGTGTATGGTTGGCAACGTGTCCCGCGCGCCCCTATCGGTGCTTTGCAGTAGAGACAAGTGGAGAGACCAGTCCGTCGGCCCCGCACACGCGGCAAAACCGGGCCCGATTGCCTTTCGCAGTTGCGGCACTTGGGCTAGAAGAGTCAGTAATTCCAGAATCATCCTGTGAAAGGACCCGCAACAATGGCCAACACTCCCGAGAACGCGGCTCCCGAAACCGCTGCCAAGCCTGCCAAGAGCCGCAAGAAAGCCGCGCTCAAGGTGATCGAATCCGCGGTAGATGCCGTGCCGGCTGAAATCGCGCAGATAGAGGAAGCCGCTGCTGAAACCGTGAAAGCCGCTTCCTCGCGGTTCGGCAAGGCGATCGAGGATGCCAAGACAAGCGCCGCCAACCTCACCGGCGAAGCGCGCGAACGCACCGCCGCGCTGACCGAAACGGTCACTGCCGCTGCCAGCGAATACACCGAGAAGGCCGGCGAATATGCCGGGCAGGCCAAAGTCGTTGCGCTCGATCTGGCCCGGCAGGGCAAGGGCAAGGCGACGGCTGCGCTCGGTGCGCTGGGCGAAACGATCGAAACCAACGCAGGCGTGATCGACGAGAAGCTCGGCGTTCAATACGGCGACTATGCCCGCGGCGCTGCGCACACCCTGCAATCGACCGCCGCCAGCCTCGAATCGAAGGATATTCCCGAGATTGGCGAGGATGTGGTCGCGTTCGTGAAGAAGAGCCCGGTCAAGGCGCTCGGCATCGCCGCCGTCGCGGGCTTCGTGCTTTCACGCCTCCTGCGCAGCAAGCCCGCGCCGGCAGTTAGCGCCGACGAAACCACGGAAGCCTGATCTTCCTCGTGACGGACGAGAAGACAAGGACCGAGAGCGAGACGTTGGCGGACGATTCCCTCCTCGGCGACGCGCGTGCGCTGCTTGAGGATGGTCAATCACTGCTGTCGGCGGAAATTGCCTTTCAGAAGGCGCGTGCCGGCTTCGCGCTCGGCCGCGCCAAGGGCATTCTCGCGCTCGCCGCGCTGGCGCTGGCGCTGCTGTTCTTTGCGCTCATGGCGCTGGTCGTTGGCCTCCTGCTCGCGCTTGCGCCGCTGGTCGGGCCGTGGGGCGCCCTCGCCATCGTGGTGCTCGGCCTCCTCGCGCTCACCGGCCTCTGCGTGCTTGGCGCGGTCCGCAGCGTGCGGACAACCGTGCGCGCGCTCAAGGGCGGGGACGGCGCGGCATGAGCGACGAACCGCTGAAAGAAGCCCGTACCCGGCGAGACGCCGCGTGGGCCCGCGTGAACGGCCAGATAACTGCGCTGCGCGGCGGCCTCGCTGAACGGCCTATCCCCACGCGCATCAAGGATGCCGCAAAGGACCGCGCGCTGGATGCGCTCGACGAAGCCGTAGCGGTCGCGCGCGGCAATGTCCCAGTGATCGCAGGCACCGCCGCGCTGCTCGCCGGATGGTTCTTCCGCCGCCCGCTGATCCGCCTGATCAAGAGCCGCTTCGACCCTGCAGAGGCAGTGGACGAAACCGAGGACCTGATATGACCGACACCCAAGCGCCCGAACCCGAAACCCCGGAAACGGGCACCGATGCGCTCGGCAAGGTCAAAGGATTCGTCGAAGAACATCCCGTCGCGATGGTCGCGGGCGGCATCCTGCTCGGCGCGCTCGTGGCCGGGGCCTTCGCCCGTCCCCGCGCAAAAGCCGCCAAGGCCGCAAGCCCCAGCTCGATCGCCCGCACTTCGCTGCCCCGCCGCGCGATGGAAATCGCCGCTGTCGGCATCGAATTGGCTGCGGCTTATGCCGCCGGCGCTGCTGGAGAAAAGGCTGCTGCTCAACCCGAAGAAACGGCCAAGCCTGCCGCACCCCGCCTGCCCGGGCTCGCCGGCAAGGCGCTGCGCACGCTCGGCCCCATCATCAAGAGCCGCCTGCCAGGCAAGAAGGACGCGTAAACAGCCCCTTCCGTAGGGGCAGGGGCTTGCGCACCCCTCTTCATTTTGCCAGTGGCTGGCCTCGCCTCCTCCCCAAGGAAACGGACAAGCCAGCCATGCAGAAACTGCACCTCGTGATGGGTGGTCGGGTAAAGGACCCGCAGCACCTCGAATTCACCGATCTTAATGCCATCGATCTCGTCGGCGTCTATCCGGACTATGCCAGCGCCGAAGATGCCTGGCGCAGCTGCGCCCAGCGCACGGTCGACGATGCCGAAATGCGCTACGTAGTGGTGCACCTCCACCGCCTGCTGCAACCGGACCTGCACAAGCCGGAATAGGCGACAAAACAAAAACGGCCGGAGGCACAACGCCCCCGGCCGTTTTGTTCAGATCAGTCCGCAAGGACCGATCAGATAAATTCGATCTTCTCAACCACGTAGAACCGGTCGCCTGAAGGCACCGTCACTTCAATCTCTTCGTCCACGCGGCGGCCGATCAGCGCGCGGCCGAGCGGCGAATTGTAGCTGATCCGCCCGATCTTCGCGTCGGCCTCTGCCTGGCCGACGATCTGGTAACGCACTGGCTTTTCGGAATCGTCCAGCAGCGTGACAGTCGCACCAAACACGATGCGGTCGCCCGAAAGCGTCGTCGGATCGATGATCTGCGCGCGGCTTATCTTGTCTTCCAGATCGCTGATCGTGGCTTCGACTTGGCCCTGCCGCTCTTTCGCCGCGTGATATTCGGCATTCTCGGAAAGATCGCCGTGCGCGCGGGCTTCCTCGATCGCGTCGACGATCAGCGGACGTTCCTCGCGCAGCGCCTTCAGCTCAGCCGTAAGCTTCTCATAGCCTTCGGCCAGCATCGGCAGCTTTTCAACACTTGCCATCCTTGTTCC
Source organism: Sphingomonadaceae bacterium (assembly GCA_947453945.1). Lineage (GTDB taxonomy): Bacteria > Pseudomonadota > Alphaproteobacteria > Sphingomonadales > Sphingomonadaceae > Novosphingobium. Next base: position 10,589 of record CANGJB010000041.1, on the reverse strand, counting down.
TTTTACCTTTCAGTTCCTTGGCGCCACGAATTCATTCGATGTGCCAAGGAAAAACCGTTGCCCCCCGTTCGGCAAAGTGCCGATCCAGGCTCATAGTGCCGCGATGCCGGGGATCACGTGGAGTGCTGATAATAATCCTGGAGCGAGCGAACCGCAAGTTCGGCGCTGCGCAGAGCCTCAATCGCCCCTGCTGCGGCAACCGATGCCGCCGCCGTGGTGAAGTAGGGCACTTTGCCATAAAGCGCGCTGCCGCGGATCGATTGCGAATCCTTGTGGCTCTGCCAGCCTTCGGTGGTGTTGAAGATCAACGCGATCTCGCCGTCGATGATCCGGTCGACAATATGCGGCCGCCCTTCGGCCACTTTGTTGACCCGGTCGACCTTGACCCCCGCTGCGGTCAGGAACGTCGCCGTCCCGCCCGTAGCGCAGATACGGAAGCCCAGTGCGTCAAGCTTCTGCACCGCCGGCAGGATCACCGGCTTATCGCTGTCCTTGACCGAGACGAACACCGTGCCGCCCTGCGGCAGCACCATGCCAGCACCCAACTGCGCCTTGGCAAAGGCCACCGCAAAGCCGCTGTCGATGCCCATCACTTCGCCTGTTGATTTCATCTCGGGCGAAAGCACCGGATCCACGCCGGGGAAGCGTGCGAAGGGGAACACCGCTTCCTTCACCGCCATGTAGCCGATGTCGCGCTTGATCGGCGGCAGGTTCTTGAGCTTCTCTCCGGCCATGATCCGCGCGGCATACTTGGCGATCGGCTGGCCTATAGCCTTGGCCACGAACGGCACCGTGCGGCTGGCACGCGGGTTCACCTCGATGAGATAGACCTCGCCGTCCTTCACCGCGAACTGGATGTTCATCAGCCCGCGCACTTCGAGCGCCTTGGCCAGCAGCACCGCCTGGCGCTCCATCTCGGCGATGATTTCGTCCGGCAGGCTGTAGGGCGGCAATGTGCAGGCGCTATCGCCCGAATGGATGCCCGCTTCCTCGATATGCTGCAGCACGCCCGCAACCACGACATCGTCGCCGTCCGCCAGCGCATCGACATCGCATTCGATGGCATCGCGCAAGTACTGGTCGATCAGCACGGGGCTGTCCCCCGAAACCTTCACGGCGGTTGCGATGTAGTCATCGAGCTGCGCCTGGCTGTCGACGATCTCCATTGCCCGGCCACCCAGCACGTACGAAGGCCGGATCAGCACCGGATAGCCGATGCGCGTTGCCACGGCGACCGCCTCGTCGCGGCTGCGCGCCATGCCGCCCAGCGGCTGGCGCAGGCCAAGCTTCTCGACGAGATGATTGAACCGCTCGCGGTCCTCGGCCAGATCGATGGCATCGGGCGAAGTGCCCAGGATCGGAATGCCCGCATCCTCCAGCGCCTGCGCGAGCTTCAATGGCGTCTGCCCGCCGAACTGCACGATCACGCCAACCAGCGTGCCGTTGGCCTTCTCGGCCTCCAGCACTTCGAGCACGTCCTCGGCGGTCAGCGGCTCGAAATAGAGCCGGTCCGAGGTGTCGTAGTCGGTCGAGACCGTCTCGGGGTTGCAGTTGATCATGATCGTCTCGAAGCCGGCGCCGGGCTCGCCGCTCGCCGGATCGGTCTCGCCCAGCGCGAAGCAGGCGTGGCAGCAGCAGTAGTCGAACTCGATGCCCTGCCCGATGCGGTTGGGCCCACCGCCCAGGATCACGATCTTCTTCCGGTCCGTCGGCGCCGATTCGCATTCCGGCGCACCGAACAGGCCGCTTTCGTAGGTCGAATACATGTAGGGCGTCACCGCCTCGAACTCGGCCGCGCAGCTGTCGATCCGCTTGAACACCGGGCGCACGCCCAGCTTGTGGCGCAGCGCGCGCACTTCTTCCTCGCTCGTCGCGCCCGCCATCGCGTTCAGCACGTCGTGGATCAGGCCCGAGCGGCGCGCCGTCGTTTCCGCCATGCCGCCCGCCACACCGACCGACCGCACCGCCAGCGTTGCCAGCCGCTTGTCGGAAAAGCCCATGGATTTCAGGCGCCTGAGGCCAGCTGCATCAATCGGCAGCCCCTCGACATTGATGCGCTTTTCCTCGGCGATGATCGCCTCGATCTGGCGCAGGAACCACGGCTCGTACTTGGTAACCGCGTGGATCTCGTCGACAGACAGCCCCTCGCGGAAGGCCTGGCCGATCACCAGAAGCCGCTCCGGCGTCGCCCGGCTGAGCGCCGCCACGATCTGATCGCGCGTTGCCCCTTCCAGCTCCACCACGCGGTTGAACCCGTCGAGCCCGGTTTCCAGCCCGCGCAGGGCCTTCTGCATAGATTCCTGGAAATTCCGGCCAATTGCCATGACTTCGCCGACGGACTTCATAGCCGTGCCGAGCAGCGGCTCCGCGCCCTTGAACTTTTCAAAGGCAAAGCGCGGGATCTTGGTGACGACGTAATCCAGCGTCGGTTCAAACGCTGCCGGGGTCGCGCCGGTGATGTCGTTCATGATCTCGTCGAGCGTATAACCCACCGCCAGCTTGGCCGCGACTTTGGCAATCGGGAAACCGGTGGCCTTCGAAGCCAGCGCGGATGAGCGCGAAACGCGCGGGTTCATCTCGATCACGATCAGCCGCCCGTCCTCCGGGTTGACTGCGAACTGTACGTTCGAACCACCTGTTTCTACGCCGATTTCCCGGAGCACCGCGATCGATGCATTGCGCATGATCTGGTATTCCTTGTCGGTCAGCGTCAGCGCCGGAGCCACCGTGATCGAATCGCCGGTGTGGACGCCCATCGGGTCCACGTTCTCGATCGAACAAATGATGATGCAGTTGTCGTTCCGGTCGCGGACGACTTCCATCTCATACTCTTTCCAGCCGAGCAGCGATTCCTCAATCAGCACCTCGGTGGTCGGCGAAGCCTCAAGCCCGCCGCGCACGATCTTGACGAATTCGTCCTTGTTGTAGGCGATCCCGCCGCCGGTGCCGCCCATCGTGAAGCTGGGCCGGATGATCGAAGGCAGCCCGGTGCGCTCCAGCACGGCAAGCGCTTCGTCCACCGTATGCGCGATGCCGGACCGGGCGGATTCCAGCCCGATCTTGTCCATCGCATCGCGGAACTTCATGCGGTCTTCGGCCTTGTCGATGGCCTCGGCGTCCGCGCCGATCATGATGCAGCCGTACTTTTCGAGCGTGCCGTCGTTCGCCAGCGCCAGCGCGGTGTTGAGCGCGGTCTGCCCGCCCATCGTCGGCAGCACCGCATCGGGGCGCTCCTTGGCGATGATCTTGGCCACGATCTCGGGCGTGATCGGCTCGACATAGGTCGCGTCCGCCATGTCCGGATCGGTCATGATCGTAGCGGGGTTCGAATTGACGAGGACCACGCGGTAGCCCTCCTCCTTCAGCGCCTTCACCGCCTGCGTGCCCGAATAATCGAACTCGCAAGCCTGGCCGATGACAATCGGTCCGGCGCCGATGATCAGGATCGAGGAGATGTCAGTGCGTTTGGGCATGGTGGATCAAGCTGCCATTTTGGTTCCCCGCCACGGGGGAATGTGTTTCACGAAGGATGAGGGCCGGCTGAGCCGTCACCCCAGCATCCCCACAAACTTCTCGAACAGATAGAAGCTGTCCTGCGGACCCGGGCTCGCCTCGGGGTGATACTGCACCCCGAACGCCCGCTTGCCGACAATCGAAATCCCGCAGTTCGAGCCATCGAACAGCGAGACATGCGTCTCCTCCACGCCCTCAGGCAGCGCCGAATTATCGACCGCAAAACCATGGTTCATAGAGGTAATTTCGACCACGCCGTCGGCATGGCGCTTCACCGGGTGGTTCGCGCCGCGGTGGCCCTGATGCATCTTGATCGTCTTCGCGCCCGCCGCGAGGCCAAGCATCTGGTGGCCAAGGCAAATGCCGAACACCGGCACATCAGCCTCAAGCAGCCCCTGAATCACTGGCACGGCGTAGATGCCGGTCGCCGCGGGATCGCCCGGCCCGTTGGAAAGGAACACGCCCGCCGGGTTCAGCGCCTGAATGGTTTCCAGCGAAGTCTCCGCCGGCACGATCGTCACGTCCGCGCCCGCTTGCACGAGGTTGCGGAAGATATTGTCCTTCGCGCCGTAGTCCACCGCCACGACATGCGGACGGCCGGTGCCGGTAGGCAGGGTATAGCCCTCACCCAGATGCCAGATCGAACCCTGCCACTCGGCCTGCTCCTCGCGGCTTACCACGCGGGCGAGGTCCATGCCTTCAAGGCCGGGCCAGCCCTGCGCTTCGGCGATCAGCGCCGGAATATCGAACTGGCCGTCGGGATTGTGCGCGATCACCGCATTGGGCGCGCCGCTCAGCCGGATGCGCCGTGTCAGCGCGCGGGTGTCGATGCCGGAAAGGCCGATCTTGCCCCGCGCCGCAAGCCACGCCTGCAGCGGCTCCACGCTGCGGAAGCTGGCCGGATCGGTCACATCTTCACGCACCACAAGGCCGATGGCGCCGGGCACATCGTGGCTTTCCATGTCTTCGGGATTGGTGCCGACATTGCCGATATGCGGGAACGTGAAGGTGACAACCTGCCCTGCATAAGAAGGGTCGGTGAGCACTTCCTGATAGCCGGTCATTGCGGTGTTGAAGCACACTTCGCCCACCGCCTTGCCCGCCGCGCCAAAGCCGCGGCCCCAGGCCACCGAACCATCGGCGAGCACAAGAACGCCCGTAGCTCCGTGTGGCTTTGGCGCGTGCGTGTAGGCGGGGTCGGCCATTGTAGGGGGCGCTCCGTGGGCATGGTTCTGTCGATGTCGCTAAGGTTCGGCAGCTAGGCCCCTCGCCCCCTTCCGTCAACCTAGCGAAGGCAGAAAGTTTCGCCTACATGACAGCCTTTCGCGCCATCTGCGCGCACCATCCACAGGAATACGAACCCCATGATCCGCGATACGATCAAGGCCGCCCAGATCACGGCCATGAAATCGGGCGACAAGCCCCGCCTCGCCGCGGTCCGGCTGATTCTCGCCAAGCTGAAAGACAAGGATATCGAGCTGCGCACCGCCTCAGCCGCGCCCGATGATGATGTGCTGGTGGTCGATGTTCTCCAGAAGATGGCCAAGCAGCGCCGCGAATCGATCACGCTCTATGTCGAAGGCGGCCGCCAGGAGCTTGCCGATGTCGAACAGGCCGAACTTGCCGTGATCGAGGAATTTCTCCCAGCCCAGATGAGCGAGGACGACACCAAGGCCGCCATCGAAGCGATCAAGGCCGAACTTGGCGCAAACTCGATGAAGGACATGGGCAAAGTCGTCGCTGCGCTGAAGGCCCGCCACGGCAGCCAGCTCGATATGAGCAAGGCGAGCGGGCTGGTGAAGGCGTCACTGGCAGGCTGAGGGGCGCGTGTCCCTTACTCCCCAATGGCTCGATGAACTCCGGACGCGCGTCTCGCTCTCCGCGCTGATCGGGCGCAGCGTGCGCGTCCAGAAAGCGGGCCGCGAGTTCAAGGCCTGCTGCCCGTTTCACAACGAAAAGACGCCCAGCTTCACGATCAATGACGAGAAGGGGTTCTACCACTGCTTCGGCTGTGGCGCCCACGGCGATGCCATCCGCTGGATGACCGACCATCAGGGCCTGCCGTTCCTCGATGCGGTGAAGGAACTCGCCGCACAGGCCGGCATGGAAGTGCCCGCCCCCGATCCGCGCGCGGCAAAGCGGGCGGAAGAGCAGAAATCGCTGCACGATTGTCTGGCGGCGGCGCAGGACTTCTTTGTGAAGAGCCTCGCCGAAGATCAGGGCGCGCAGGCCCGCGCCTATCTCGCCTCGCGCGGGTTTCCGGCAAACGTCGTGAGGGATTTCGGCTTCGGCTACGCGCCCGACAGCCGCACCGCGCTGAAAGAAGCGCTCGGGCAATTCCCCGAAGCCATGCTGATCGAGGCGGGCCTCAGGATCGTGGTCGAAGACCGCGATCCCTATGACCGGTTCCGCGGCCGGCTCATGCTTCCCATCTGCGATCCGCGCGGGCGGGTGATCGCATTTGGCGGCCGCATCCTCGACAAGACCAAATCAGACGCACCCAAGTATCTAAATTCGCCCGATACTCCGTTGTTCGACAAGGGTCGCACGGTCTACAACCTGCACCGAGCATCCCCCGCATCGCGCCAATCGGGCCGGGTGGTGGTGGTCGAGGGCTATATGGATGTTGTCGCGCTGGCCGCAGCAGGGATTGCCGAGGCCGTCGCCCCGCTCGGCACCGCACTGACCGAAGAGCAGATCGAGCGGCTCTGGCGCATGACCGAGACGCCCGTGCTGTGCTTCGATGGCGATGCGGCCGGCCAGCGCGCCGCCGCGCGCGCCATTGTCCGCGCGCTGCCGCTGCTGCGCCCGGGCCATTCGCTGCGCATTGCCGTGCTACCCGCCGGGCTCGATCCCGATGACCTGATCAAGCAGCAGGGCTCCGCCGCGATGGAAACCGTGCTCGGCGCCGCGCGGCCCATGGTCGAGGTGCTGTGGGATATCGAGCGCGTGGCCGCCCCCCTCGCCACGCCCGAAGACAAGGCCGGGCTGAAAGCGCGGCTGATGGCGCATGTGGAAACCATCCGCGACAACGATATCAAGGCGCTCTACCGGCGCGACCTCAACGACCGCTTCGGCGCGCTGGTCTACCCGCAGCGCGAGCGCCAACCATTCCAGCCCCAGCAGAGGGGATCGGCGCCGGGCGGCCGCAAGGGGCCTTGGCAGCCCGCCCCGCCCCCGCTTTCGCCCGCGAACAGGCAGAAAATGCAGAATGTTGGCAATGGCGGCGACAGACTTCTCGCGGCAGTGATCACCAGCTTGATCGCCCACCCGGGTGAAATCCTTCGCCACGCAGAGAACTTGGCGAGAGTCCGCACGGAAAGTGCGCGCTTGAACGGCTTGCTCGACGCTTTGCTTATGCTCGTCGGCTCAGCGCGCGTTCTTGAAAGCGAACAGGTCCGCACCATATTGGCTGAGCGACTGCTGGAGCCTCCGACACCGGCCGATTTTGCCGGGCTCCCGTTCGGGTTTTTGGTCCAGCAGGAAGGCAGCGCCGAAGAACTGGCCGAAGCTGTAACGCTGCTGGTCGAAATTCCCGCTGTCGAGGCGGCACTGGAAGAGGCAAACCTGCGGTATCAGGCCGAACTATCCCCTGAAACCGAGGCCGAAAAGGAACGATTGCGCGAACGACTGCTGGCGCTTCGGGCTCGGATCGGGCAGATGAGCAGGAATCGCGGATCTTTATAATAAGAGTGTGATGCGCCTCTTTGCGGGGCGCGGGTGACATAAGGTGGTATTTGGGTTCAATGGCTTCCAACGACACGACTGACACCGGCGATGCTCCGCTGATCGATCTCAACGATGCTTCCATCCGGAAGCTCATCGCCCGCGCGAAGCGGCGCGGGATCATCACTGTAGACGAGCTCAACGAGGCCCTCCCGCAGGATCAGATGTCCGCCGACCAGATCGAGGACATCATGGCCGCGATCTCGGAGATGGGCGTCAATATCGTCGAAAACGATGATGACGCTGTCGATCCCGAGGACAAGGCTGCCGAGGACGAGGTCGAGGATCAGGATCCGGTCGATGACCGCCCGGATCTTGTCAGCAAGCGCAAGGAAACCATCGAACGTACCGATGATCCGGTGCGCATGTACTTGCGCGAGATGGGCGCGGTCGAGCTTCTGAGCCGCGAGGGCGAAATTGCCATCGCCAAGCGCATCGAAGCCGGGCGCGACACGATGATTCTCGGGCTGTGCGAAAGCCCGATAACCTTCCACGCGATCATCCAGTGGTCCGAAGCGCTCAACGCCGGCGAAATGCAGCTGCGCGAGATTCTCGATCTCGACGCCATGCTTTCCAAGGAACCGCAGCCGGAAAACCTCTCCGAAGACGGTGAGGAATCCGCTGACGGCGAAATAAGCGAAGCCACCGCCGGCCCCTCCTTCAAGGAAGAAGAGGGCGTCGAGGAGGAAGAAACGGCCGAGGACGAGGACGACGAGCTCACCGAACGCCGCGCCAAGCGCCCGGTCGAGGAAGAGGAAGAGGACAACACCCTCAGCCTCGCGCAGATGGAAGCGCAGCTCAAGCCTGAGGCTCTGGAGAAGTTCGCCCACATCACCAGCCTGTTCCGCGCCTTTGAAAAGATTCAGGCAGCGCGGCTCGATGCGCTGGGTGCGGGCAACGATTTCCCCACCGGCAAGGAAACGCAGTACCAGCAGCTGCGTGAAGACCTGACCGCGCAGGTGGAGAGCGTGCAGTTCCACGCGACCAAGATCGAATATCTTGTCGACAACCTCTACGCCTTTAACCGCCGCCTCACCACGCTGGGCGGCCAGATGCTGCGCTTGGCCGAGCGCCACAAGGTGCCGCGCAAGGACTTCCTTGATCAGTATGTCGGGCGTGAGCTCGATGAAGGCTGGCTGCAGGCGCTGGCGAACAAGGACAAGAAGTGGGCAGCCTTCGCCCTCAACGAAGCCGATCCGGTCGAGCGTATCCGCGCCGAGATCGCCGATATCGCAGCCGCCACCGGCATGTCGCTCGGTGAGTTCCGCCGCATCGTCAACATGGTCCAGAAGGGCGAGCGCGAGGCTCGCATTGCCAAGAAGGAAATGGTCGAGGCCAACCTGCGCCTCGTGATCTCGATCGCCAAGAAGTACACCAACCGCGGGCTGCAGTTCCTGGATCTCATTCAGGAAGGCAACATCGGCCTGATGAAGGCGGTCGACAAGTTCGAATACCGCCGCGGCTATAAGTTCAGTACTTATGCCACGTGGTGGATCCGGCAGGCGATCACGCGTTCGATTGCAGATCAGGCGCGCACCATCCGCATCCCGGTCCACATGATCGAGACGATCAACAAGCTGGTGCGCACCAGCCGCCAGTTCCTGCACGAGCAGGGCCGCGAGCCGACGCCGGAGGAAATGGCCGAGCGCCTTTCGATGCCGCTCGAAAAGGTGCGCAAGGTGATGAAGATCGCCAAGGAGCCGATCTCCCTCGAAACGCCGATCGGCGACGAGGAAGACAGCCACCTCGGCGATTTCATCGAGGACAAGAACGCGGTAATCCCGGTGGACGCGGCCATTCAGGCCAACCTCAAGGAAACCGTCACCCGCGTCCTCGCCAGCCTCACCCCGCGCGAGGAACGCGTGCTGCGCATGCGCTTCGGAATCGGCATGAACACCGATCACACGCTCGAAGAAGTCGGCCAGCAGTTCTCGGTGACCCGCGAACGCATCCGCCAAATCGAAGCCAAGGCTTTGCGGAAGTTGAAGCATCCGAGCCGGTCGCGGAAGATGCGGTCGTTCCTGGATCAGTAAACTGTGCTAAGGCGCAGGGATGGGTATCCTCACAGACCTGACCCCCATCCCTGCCTTTCGCATCGAACTGCTGCACTTCATCAGACTAGCTGCCAACTACACGGCGTCGATCTTCATCGATTGTCGTGCCCGCGCACAGCCAAAACACCGGCATCAATTCGCAGAATGGCTCGCCCAGAACGAGCAAGATAAGGACCAGCAACTCTGGCAGGGCCTTAGGAGCCGAGCGCGCTGGTTTGATGCTCTGAAGCAGGACTTCACCTATGTCATCCGCGAGATGCCGATCCCGCTTCAGACGCGGCTTGAGCGGGCCATCCAGCACGACCACCTGCTGCCGTGGGACTTGCGTCGCTTCGAGCGCGCGCTCGATGACTTGCGTGAGTATCGCCATTGGCTCGAGCACTACGATGAGCGTTTGAAGTCCGGACGCGCCTGTCCATGCACTGACGAACGGCTGATTGAATTGCTCGGGCTGCTCCTGCTTCCCCATCTCAACAATCATCTGCTGGGGCGCATGCGATACCACGCCCGCCGCGTCGGAATTCGGGGGAGTCCGCCTGCCATTGCCGCGGCCAAGACCATCATGGACAAGTCTGTCGTCGAACGCCGCGAGGCCAGCCGTGAGATCAACGGCCTCAAACGCCGGATCGACGCCGATACGATCCGCGCCCGCATAACCCGCAAGTATGGCAATCCGCCCGGCGATCAGGCGGTGCACAGAATTGCTCGCGAAGAAGCCAAGAAGCGGCGCGATCTGGAAACGCGCAAGCGAGCGTTGCTGACCCTGCATGGCGAATATTTCGATCCGCAGACCTGGCCTCGCTACAATCTGGAAAACTTCCTCATCCGCTTTGCCTTTATCGGCAAGGGCAGGATCGCAGACCTTGAGTCGCTACTGGGTGAGGCAAGAGGCGGCGGACGGCACAACTTCATCACGGCAGTCGAACCGGCATTCGAACTGGCGCTCGATATCGCGCTGATCCTTCACGACTATCTTACAGAACTTGAACTTGCCGGCGTGCCAATCCGCAAGAAGGCCAAGGTCGGCCCTGCTGTGACTGGTTTGCGCAACGCCATTGCACATGGCGACTGGTTCTGGCGCGTTCCCGATCCGGCTCGCCACGACACAACGTATTCTTTTGGCGAGATCGTAGAACTGCTGGCATCGCTTCCGGATGCCTTCAATCTCCCGGCGCCCGGTCGATGGCGAAACAACGTGCTCACCCGTCTGGAAAGTTGCCTTCGCGAAAGCAAGATGACGCTGGTCTATCGTCAACCGCAGGCCGGAGACGATCCGAACCGCAATCCACCGCCGAT
>CANGJB010000040.1 GCA_947453945.1 Sphingomonadaceae bacterium | reverse complement strand
GGGCCCGGCGCCGGTATAGCGATCGACCAGCGCGGCAGGCAGCCGCTTTACGGCAGGGCTGGCGGCATCGATCTGCGCGCCCGCCACCGTGATCGCACCGTAGCCGCCGAAGGAATAGCCCGCGAGCGCGATGCGGGTGGTATCACCCAGCGGGCCGAGCAGGCCCGCGCGGATGCGGCGCAGCACATAAGTGATATCAAGCGGGCGGCGGATCAGCGTGGCGGGTGTCTGCGTAGTATCGGTGATCGCCGGATCGTGATGACGGATCGCGACGACAACATAGCCTTTGGTCGCGAGGTTTTCGGCGAGCCACGAAAGCATGACCGGATCGTTGTTGTAGCCATGCGACAGGAGGACGATGGGATAGCCCTGCCCGGCCGGCTTGGCGCCCGTCACCGCCAGCGCAGGGACGGTGAAATAGGCAGGCGGTTTGGGCGGTTCGGAAACGAGGCTGGCGCGGTAGGTGGCGCGCCGATCCGTGGGCGCCACGCGCGCAGGATACCAGATCACCAGCGGCAAGGTGCGGTCCGCGCGCACCAGTGTGCCCTTGGCGAGGCTGCCCAGCGGATCGACTGCGTCCTTGTCTACCACGGTCTTTTCAAACACGCCGACCCCATCGGGGCCGAGCGCGGCGAGCACGGGTGCGCCGACTTCGGGAATACTGGGCGGCTGCGCGGTTTCGGCATGGGCGGCGGAGACGGACGAGGCGGTCATCATCGCTGCAAGAATGGACAGCCGCCTCATGTGCGAATCACCCATATGGTACTCCCGCAGGCCCGTGCGGGGCCGCAGAAGTGGTGGGTCGATGGGGTTTCCCGGTCAGCCGCCGGGTTTTGCCTTGCCTCTCTCATAGCCCCTGTTACCGCATTTACCTGCCTCTCGGCTATCTTGTATTCGCATTACGCTTTGCACTTGCTGCATTTGTTCGCACTGCCGGGCGAAGCTATGCAGCGCGCGCTATCATGAAAAAGGGGCCGCAATGGCTGGCAAGACTGTCAACGTGCCGGATCCGGAAACCTATGACCTGCTGATCGTGGGCGGGGGGATCAACGGCGCGGGCATTGCGCGCGATGCCGCCGGGCGCGGCCTTTCCGTGCTGCTGGTGGAGCAGGAAGACCTTGCCAGCCACACCTCCTCGGCCAGCACCAAGCTGATCCATGGTGGGCTGCGCTATCTGGAATACTACGAATTCCGTCTGGTGCGTGAAGCGCTGATCGAGCGTGAGCGGCTGCTGGGCATGGCGCCGCACATCATCTGGCCGCTGGCATTCGTGCTGCCGCAGATGAATTCGCCGCGTCCCGCCTGGCTCGTGCGGCTGGGCCTGTTCCTCTATGACCACCTCGGCGGACGCAAGAAGCTGCCGGCCACGCGCACGGTCAACCTCGCCACGTCCCAGCTGGGCAATGGCATGAAGCCGGGCGCGAAGACGGCGTTCGTCTATTCGGACTGCTGGGTGGAAGACAGCCGCCTCGTCGTGCTTAACGCGCGCGATGCGGCCGAACGCGGCGCGCGGATCGAGACGCGCACCAAGCTGGTTTCGGCGGTGCGCGAAGGCGCGCTGTGGCAGGCGGAGATCGCAGGCGACGGCGGCACCCGCACCGTGATGGCGCGCGGCCTTGTCAACGCGGCGGGCCCTTGGGTGGAAGATGTGCTGCAGCGCGCGGCCAGCGCCAGCCAGGACCGGGGCGTGCGCCTTATCAAGGGCAGCCATATCGTGGTGCCCAAGCTTTATGAAGGCGATCACGCCTTCCTGCTGCAAAACCCGGACCGGCGCGTGGTCTTCGCCATTCCCTACGAGCACGACTACACGCTGATCGGCACGACCGACGAGCCGTGGGAGGGACTCCCCGGCAAGGCGCAGATCTCGGCGGCGGAAACCGACTACTTGTGCGAGACGGTGCGCCGCTATTTCGCGCGGCAGATCCACCCGCAGGATGTGGTGTGGAGCTATGCCGGCATCCGCCCGCTTTATGACGACCACGCCGCGAGCGCCTCTGCGGTCACGCGCGACTATGTGCTCGATCTGGATGGCGGGGATGGAAAAGCGCCGCTGCTCAGCGTGTTCGGCGGCAAGATCACGACCTATCGCAAGCTGGCTGAGCACGCGATGGAGAAGCTGGTGCCGTTCTATGCAGGCGCGAAGGGCGATTGGACCGCAGGCGCGGACTTGCCGGGCGGAGACATCCCTGGGGATGACGTAGACCGCTTCATTGCGGAGCTGGCCACTGCCCACCCTGCCCTGCCGCTGGCGCTGCTGACCCGCCTTGCGCGCGGCTATGGCACCCGCGCGAAGGCCATTCTGGGCAACGCGCAGACCCACGAAGCGCTGGGACAGGACTTTGGAGGCGGGCTGACCCGGGCCGAGGTCGATTACCTCGCAGATCAGGAGTGGGCCCGCAGCGCGGAGGATGTGCTCTATCGCCGCAGCAAGCTGGGGCTCCATGTGCCGGCGGGCACGGCGGACGCGGTAGAGGCCTATCTCGCCGCGCGGCCGCTGGTTCAAGCGGCCTGAGCCAAGCCTTTTTGCGCAGATCACAGCGCCGATTTCTTTACCATGCCGAAGCGGGCTTCGCGGCGGCAGACGATGGTGGAGATCGCGTAAACTGGCCCATATGACGGCCCCGCCCTGCGCAATCATCCGCACGGCGGTTTAGATGATGGTTCAACCTGGCTTGCCATGCGTGCTCGGGATTCGAGGGGCCCGCCCTTCCCCGCACCGCAAGGCGAAACAGGTATGCCGCAGTTCACCGATCTCTCCCGGGTCGCGCGTGTCGCGCTCGCGGCCGACCCCTTCATCAAGGGCCTGCAGCCCGCGCAAGCCATGTTCCGCGTGGCGTGGTCGACCAAGGACGCGGGCGGGACGACTCAGATCAGCTACAGCTTTCCCTGGGCAGACGGCGCCGCCAGCAAGTTCACCGCCCCTTATGGCAAGGGTGAGAACACGGCGGCGACAACCGGCGCGGTGACCGGACCGCAAGCCGCACAGATCGCCAAGGCGTTCGACGCATGGTCCAATGTCGCCAACATCGCTTTCACCCCCATCGCCGAAACGGCGGGCGGTGAGGTCGGCGATATCCGCGTGGCGTTCACTTCGGCCATCGGGCCCGACAAGGTGTGGTGGCGCAATCCCGCGACCGGCGGCAACGAATACCTGATCAAGACGCCGATGGTTTACGACATCCTCGCGATCCAGAAATTCTACGGCGCGAACATGGCCTACCGCACGGGCGACGACACGTATGCGTTCGATCCGGCGGCGCCTTCGTTCGAGGCGATCTGGGATGCGGGCGGGACGGACACCTTCAGCGTCGCGGCCTTCAGCGGCGGGTGCACGGTGGACCTGAAGCCGGGAGCCTATTCCTCGCTTGCCTACAACACTGTTTCGCTGAGCCAGAACATCGGCATCGCCTTTGGCTGCACCATCGAGAACGCGCTGGGCGGCGCGGGCGGCGATACGCTGCTGGGCTCCGAAATCGCCAACCTGCTCGATGGCGGCGCTGGGGCAGACACGCTGCGCGGGGCGGGCGGCAATGATACACTGATCGGCGGGGCGGGCCAGGATCTGCTCGATGGCGGCGCGGGCCGCGACATGCTGCAAGGCGGCGACGGCGGCGACACGTTCCGCTTTGCGGTCCCCGCCGATCTGCCAGGAACCGCCGCGAACACGGCCGATGTGATCATGGATTTCAGCCGCGCGCAGGGCGACAGGATCGACCTCTCCGGCATCGATGCGATCAAGCAGACCTCAGCCGTGAACGAGGCTTTCACGTGGATCGGCAGCGCGGCTTTCGGGAAGCACGCCGGCGAGCTCCGCTATGTCGTGACCGCGGGCGTCGGCCTTGTCAGCGGCGATATCGACGGCAACGGCACCGCCGACTTTGCGATCAGGATCGACGGCGGCCCGGCGCTGATAGCTGGGGACTTCTTTCTCTAGGGTCAGAAGCTAGCCCTTCACCACGCGCAGCGGCACGCCTTGATAGGAAAGACCGGGCAGCAGCGCTTCCTGCTTCATGATCACGCTGCCGGGGCCGACATGCGCGCCCTCTCCCACAAGGCAGCCGTAGAGCGGGACCGTGCCGGCCGAGATCGTCGCGCCCGCCTTGATCCGCACTTTGTCCACCTTCAGCACGCGGTCCTCGAAGGTGTGGGCCTGGAAGAACGCGGTGACCGTTGCGCCATCGCCGATCTCGATCATGTCGGGATCGACCACCTGACTGAACTGCGGCCCAAGCACGGCCAGCTTGCCGATCCTGAGACCCATGAGCCGCAAGTAGGCGTTCAGCAGGAACGTGCCTTCAAGCTGCTGGAGGATCGCGTTGGCATAGCGCGCCCAGACGACGAACACGAAATCCCAGCGGCTCGCCCAGCAGGACCACAGCGCGTGCTGCCCGGGCTTGACCCGCCCCATCAGCGACCACTTGAGCGCGGTGACGGTGAACAGCAGCGCGAGGATCGGCGCGAGGGTCGCCAGCGGAATCACGATCAGCGCGAATTCCAGATCGGTCGATTCCGGCGCGCCTTCGACCAGCAGCTTGTACCACAGCACTGTTGCCAGCAGCGGCCCCACCGGGAGCGCAAAGCGCAGCACTTCCCAGAACATGCGGTTGATATAGCGGATGAGCGAAGGATCGTGCGTGAGGCTGCGGTCCATCTCCACCACCTGGCGGCGCGGCAGATCGAAGCTCGGGCGGCCGAATCGCGATTGGCCGGCGGCGATCTCGCTCGCATGGGCAACCGTGCTGATGCCGATCAGGATATCGTCCGGCAGCACTTCGCCCGCCGGAATCACCGCGTGGTTCCCAAGGAACGTGTTACGCCCGAGCACAATGGGTTCCAGCCGCACGGTGCCGCGCGTGATCTCGGGCCCGCCGAGGTAGATGCCATCAGCAAAGAAGGTTTCGGCGCCGATGGTGACGAGTTCGGGCGTGACATCGAAGATCGTGCTGATCTCGCACTTTGCGCCGATGTTCGCGCCAGCGAGGCGCAGCCACTGCTTCCACATCAAGGTGCCGCTGAGCCACTGGCCGGCATTGAGCACCGCTGCCGATTTCAGCCAGACGCGGATGTAATCGAGGCTCCACCTGTCGATCACGGCCGGCTCGACCCGGCCCATCGCGCGGATCATCAGCGCGCTCCACACGAGGCGGACGGGCAAGCTGATCACTGTGACGCCGAACACCACCGCAAGGACCTGCGGATCAAGCCGGGGCTCGTAGATCCAGACCCAGATTTCCTCGGAGCCGACACCGAGCAGATGGCACAGCAGGAGCGCGAGCACGCCAGCGGGAAGCGCGCCGAGCATCGTCGCGGCGCCCTCGGCTGCCAGCGTTGCAAGGCCGTGCATGACCGGGCTGAGCCGGCGCCCGCCACCCGTCAGCGCAGGTGCGGCAGGGGACAGGCCGACGCGGCGTGCGGGAACCCCGTCCCACAGTTCGCCCGGCGGGACGGTGCTGCCGGCATTGACCACGGAAAGCGGGGCAATCACGCTGCCCGCGCCGATGCGGCAATCATGCTCCACCGAAGCACGGGTCTGCAGCGTGGCATCCGCGCCGATCACGATCGGGCCGATTACGATATCACCCCGGTCAAGCTCGACGAGGCCGAGGTGCGCATCCTGCCCGAGTGTCGCGTTGTCGCCGATTTCAAGCAGGTCCCACCCGCCGCGGTGCACATGGACCCCGCGATGGATATGCACCCCGCGCCCGATGCGCGCGCCCAGCAGGCGCAGTACCGCGTTCTGGAACACCGTGCCTGCCAGCATCGGCCACGGGATCAGCCGCGCCGATTGTACGGTCACCCAGTGGCGCAAGTAATAGGTGCTCCACACCGGCGCACGAACCGGGCGATAGCGCCCCAGCACCACCCGCTTGACGAGGAGCGTGAAGCCCACCGAAACCGGCAGGTAGAGCGCGACGCCCAGCACGGTGATCAGCGGCGTGAGCAGCACGAAGCCGACCAGATCGAGCTTGTCGAACAGCAGTGGAAACAGCTCCCAGGCTACCACCCAGCTGACCCAGCCGCCGAACGCGATCTCGCCCGCCAGCCAGGCGATCTGGACCAGATTTGCGAGCGCGGGCCGGGCCTTCCCCTCGCGCGTCAGCGTGGCGGCAACGTGCGGCGCGGCGGAGGCGGCTGCGGCGTTGGCATCCTCGCCCATCGCGGCAAGAGCGCGGACGGTGCGCGCGGCATAGATATCGCTGACGGTGATCCAATCCCCCGCGCCCTCTTCGCGCAGCAGGGTGACGAGCAGCGCGGCGCTGAGGGAATCGCCGCCCAGCTCCTCGAAGAAATCGTCCTCGACCGAGACGCCGTGCGGCTGGCTCAGGATATCGGCGAAAGCAGCGGCGAGCGCGGTTTCCAGCGGAGTTGCCGGGGGCACGATGGCACGTGCCGACGGCGCGGCATCGGCAAAACTCATCGGCGGAAGCGCGGCGCGGTTGAGCTTGCCGCCAACCGTGGTCGGAAGCGCTGCCAGCGTGCCGATGCGGCGCGGGACCATATAGCCCGGCACCGTGCTGCCAAGCTGCGTGCGCAGATCATCAAGATCGAGCGGGCCTGCGCCCTCTGCCGGCACGATATAGGCGACCAGTTCGGGCACACCGCCCGCATCCTGCAGCCGGGCCGCTGCCTCGCGTACACCGGGCAGCGCGGCGAGCCGGGCCTCGATCTCGCCCAGTTCGACGCGGTAGCCGCGGATCTTGACCTGCGCGTCGATCCGTCCGTGGTAGAACAGGTTCCCGTCAGGCTCACGGTGCACCAGATCGCCGGTGCGGTAGATGCGCCCGCACGTGGGGTGATCGACAAACTTCTCGGCGGTCAGGTCAGCCCGGTCACGATAACCGCGCGCGACGCCCGCGCCGCCCATGCACAGCTCGCCCTGCTCGCCTTCGGCCACCGGTTCCAGCGCATCGTCGAGAACGAAGGCCACCATGCCCGGCACCGGGCGGCCAATGGTGATCGGCCCGCCGGGGACGATGTCGCCGCGCAGGCACGTGACCGCGCATTCGGTCGGGCCATAGCCGTTGACCATGCGGCGGCCCTTGGCCCAGCGGTCCGCAATGTCGCGCGGCAAGGCTTCGCCGCCCACATAAAGCAGCCTGAGATCCGGCAATGCGGCTTCAGGATCGCGGCAGCCGCTGCTGCGCAGCAAGGTCGGCGGCGGGCAGAACACGCTGGCGCGCTCGCGCCGCAGCCATGCGATGATATCGGGGCCGAGCCGCGCGGCTTCATCGTCCATCACCACCAGCGCGGCGCCCGAGGCGAACGCCAGCCATATCTCCTCGATCGAGGAATCATAGGCAGCGGACGAACCCTGAATCACCCGGTCGGCAGGCGTGAGGGCAAACTCCGCCAGATCGGACGCGACGAGATTGGCCACATTGCGATGTTCTACCAGCACGCCCTTGGGCTTGCCGGTCGTGCCGCTGGTGTAGATGACGTAGGCGAGCTGTTCGGGGCGCACTTCGGCAGGCAAAGCGGCGCCGGCGGACGGCACTTGCGCGGCTAGCGCCGCCGCATCGAGCAGCGGTACAGCGCCTGCAACCGGCCCCAGCCGCGATGCGCCCGCCGCGTCGGTCAGCACGCAGACCGCGTCGGCATCTTCCAGCACTTCGGCGATGCGGTCATCGGGGAAGGATGGATCAATGGCAGTGTAGGCCCCGCCCGCCTTGAGGACCGCGATCTGCGCCGCGTAGAGCATCGGCGAGGTGCGCGGCAGCAGCAGCGCGACGATGCGTTCCGCTTCCAGTTTTGGCGCCAGATGAAGCGCGAGCCGGTCTGTCAGCGCGGCCAACTCAGCATAGGTCATCACCTGCCGTTCGGGCCGGGCGCGCGCTGGCGGCACCTCGATCGCAGTGCCGCCCGGATTGCGTGCGGCTACCTCGGCCAGAAAAGCATGGAGAACGGAAGGCAAGACTTTGGGGGCACTGGACATGGCGCCGCTCTACCGCTGCGGCAGGTGCGGTCAAGCGAGGAAAAGTCCCGAAACCGTGGAGCAATTTTACGATCCGGCGAGCAATCTGCATGCGACGGGGCCCGGCTCCTCGCGCAGACCTCAGGCCGCGAACAGGCGGCGCACGGCGGCATCGCACAAGGCTATGCAGCGACCGCGAGGGGTGCGCTGGTCGGAGAGGTAATATTCGATCCAGAGCCCGTCGAGCACGGCGGACAGGAGCGCGATGGCGTCCGCCATGGGCAAGCCCCCCTCGCCCCGCTGCGGCAGTTGGGTGACGAGGCGCTGGAGCAGCGCGCGCTGGCGTGCGTTGAAGCTGTCTGAAACCGCAGCGAAATCGGCGCGGCTGCGCGCTTGCTGCCAGAATACCATCCACGCGCCGATGATCTCGGGTCCGGCCCAGTCGTCGGAAAAGACGGCGACGAAATAGCGGTGGAGCGCTTCCAGCGGGTCTGCCGCATGGGGCATGGCCGCCGCCTCCAGCTGGGCGAGCATGTCCTCGCAAAGCTGCTCGTAGGTTTCGAGGAGGAGGTTGTCCGGATTGCGGAAGTAGTGGCGCAGCAGGCCGTGGCTGACCCCGGCCCGGCGGCATATCTCACGCCCCGTGGCCCCTTTTGCGCCGAGCCGGGCAAGGCAGCTGACCGTGGCGGCAACAAGATCCGCCCGGCGCACCAGCGGCGATGCGCGGCGGCGGCGCGGAGCGGCAGGGCTTTGCGGAGCAGGACTTGCCATGTTCACGCCGCCGCGCGCCGCGCCGCCCGCTGGCCCAGCACATAGACCACCGTGCCGCTGCCTAGCAGCACCGTGGTGAGGCCGAAGATCTTGATCACGGCGAGCAGCTTGTCAGGCTCGTCCGGCGCGGGGAACGCGGCCAGCACGAGCGCGGCGAGCGTGGTGGCAAGGCCGATGCAGGCGGAGACGACCGAGGTGACCCGCCCGCCGGGCAGCCGGGTGACGCCTTGCGGTGCCGGGCGGCCCTGCAAGCGGATCACGGCAAGGAACACGAGTGCAAAGGGCAGGAAAGCGGCGATGATGCCCATGCTCACCAGCACGTCGTAAGCGCCCTTCACGCCGGTGCCGGCTTGGCCCAGCACACACAGCACCGCGCCCAGCCCGCCCTGCACGAGGATCGCGACATAAGGCGTGCCCCACTTGGGGTGGACCTTGGCAAAGATCGGCGGCAGTAGCCGATCGATCCCCACGGCAAAGGGAATGCGCGCGGCGCAGGAAAGGAACCCGCTTGCTGCGCCGAGATTACCGAGGGTGATCAAGAGCGCCAGCGGTACGATAATCCAACCCGCCCCCACCTTCTGCGCCGCAACCGCGCCCGCCTGGACTAGGCCCTGCAACGTGTTGACCTCGCCCGAAGGCATGGCGAGCAGCACCGCGAAAGTGCCGATGATATAGCACGAGACGATCACCACGCCCGCAATCGGCAGCGCGCGCGGGATAGTGCGGCGCGGGTCCTTGATCTCGCCGCTCATGAACGAGGCGGTCTCCGCGCCGGACAGCGCAAAAGCAATCGCGGCCCACACGATCATGTGCTGGATATCGAACACCGGCACGAACGAGGCGCGCGTGAACTCGGTCGCCGAGCCGAACTGCCACCACGCAAGGCCGCCCAGCACGATCACGATCAGCGCCGGCCCCCACATGCCCACCGCGCCCAGATTGTGCAGCCAGCGCCCGAAGCGCATCCCGCAAATGTTGATCGCGGTGATGAAGGCCAGCGCGCAGAGCGCAAAGCTCATGAAGAACACCGGATTGCTGCGCAGGTGCAGCCAGCTTGTCCCGCCGATGTAGAGCGCGTTGCCCGCATCGAAATAAAGCACGCTGGGGAAGTAGGGCAGGTTCGAGGTGAAGTAGCTCCAGCCCGCCATGAACCCGATGTAGGGACCAAACGCCTCACGCGTCCAGATATAGAGCCCGCCTTCCTGCGGGTAGCGCGAGGAAAGCTCGATGATCGCCAGCACGAAGGGCAGGTAGAAGCAGGTCAGCGCGCCGATCCAGATCACGATCGAGCTCGGCCCGAAGGCGGCTGCCGTGGCGATCCAGCGCAGGCTGACGCCGGTGACGATGTAGAACATCGCAAGATCGGCAACGCCCATCACCTTTGGAGGATGAGGTGCGCCGCCCGCCATCAGCGGCGTCCCTGTGTCTTTCGGCCTTGCTTCTTAGTATCGCGCAGGACTTGGCAAGCCGCGTTATGCCCCGGAGCGCCGGTCACGCCGCCTCCGGGATGCGCGCCCGCGCCGCACAAGTAGAGCCCCTCCACCGGCGTGCGATACTGCGACCAGCGCGGCAGCGGGCGCATCGAGAACAGCGCGCCGACGGTGAGATCGCCGTGGAAGATATTGCCTTCGGTAAGGCCGTAGATTCGCTCCAGATCGAGCGGGGTGAGCATGACGCGGCCAAGGATCAACTCGCGCAAGTTCGGCATGTGGCGGCTGATCTGGTCGATGATCGAATCCGCCAGCGCCTCGCGCTTCTCGTCCCAGGTGCCCTCACGCAAGTGGTAGGGCACGTACTGGATGAAGCAGGTGAGCATGTGGTGCCCCGGCGGGCAGAGGCTGTCATCGACAAGGCTGGGGATCACGCAATCGATCCACAGCTCCTCCGGCACATCGCCGAAGCGGGCGATATCGGCGCAGCGCTGCGCGCCTTCCAGCGTGGGCGCAATCGTCAGCAGCGCGCGCTCCAGCGGTGTCGCGTCCGGGCTGCGGCCGATCACCGTCGGCTCGCCCGAAAGCGCGATGTTGAGCTTGGCCGCCGGGCCGCCCATCTTGATCGCGGCGATATCGCGGCGGAAATCCTCGGGCAGATCGGCCTTGGCCAGCAGCGTCAGGAACGTGCGCTTGGGATCGGCGTTGGAGAGCACGACCTTCCCGCGCACCTGCCGACCATCCTGCAGCGTGACCCCGGTGGCGCGCCCGCCGAACACGTCGATGCTGGCAACCGGCGCGCTCGTTTCGATCACTGCTCCGAAGCTGCGCGCGGATGCTGCGATGGCGCCCGAAACCGCGCCCATTCCGCCCATCACGTGCCCGTTGAAGCCCTGCACTGCGTTGTCACCGCCGGCCAGCAAGTGGAACAGCAGCCCCACGGCCGAGCCCGGCTCATACGGCCCGCCGTGCTTGCCATAGACATTGTTGGCCAGGATCATGCGCTTGGTGGCCTCGGCCTCGAAGTGCCGATCAAGGAATTCGCCGAGGCTGCCAGTGAGGAACTGGACCATCTCGCCGATCTCGGTGCCCTTGATCCGGCGGAACCGGCGGATGAGGCGCAAGCCTTCGCGCACTTTGTCCAGCCCGCGTGCGGCAAGGTCTGGCGGGGATTCGAGGAAGAAGGGCTGCAGATAGGCCGCCAGCACCTTGAGCTTGCGGTCCACCTCAAGGAAGGCCTCGGCATCGTGCGCGGAAAAGCGGGCGATTTCCTGCGCGGTGCGTTCGGTATCCGCCCACCAGCGGATGATTTCGCCGTTCTCCAGCGGCACAGTCAGGATCGGATCGCAGGCAACCATGCGCAGGCCGTGGCGGCCAAGGTCCAGATCACGGATCACCGTCGGCATCAGCATGGAGGCGATGTAGGACGTGAAGGACACGCGGTGGCCGGGGATGACCTCTTCTGTCACGCAGGCGCCGCCGACGATTGCGCGCGATTCAAGCACCAGAACCGACCGCCCCGCTTTCGCGAGATAGGCCGCCGCCGTCAGGCCATTGTGCCCCGCGCCGACGACGATCGCATCCCAGACCTTGCCCGTCACATCCATGCAGCCGCCGCTTCCCAGCCTTTTTGCTTTCGGGCTGGATGAGTGCCTCAGAGCCGCTTATAAGGCAAGCGTCTAATAAGCGATGCGGAGCAAGCGGCGATGAGCGGACAGCAGGCGAATGGCGGCATGGAACAGTCGCTCGAAAGCAACGCCTACCTGACGGCCGAAGGCTTTGCGCGCGATGCCAGCGCGATCTTCCACCGCCAGTGGTTCTGCGCGGGGCGGGAGGAGGACATGCCCCTCCCCGGCGATCACAAAGTGCTCGATGTCGCGGGCGAAAGCGTGATCGTGGTGCGCGGCAAGGAAGGCGCGCTCCATGCGCACTACAACGTCTGCCGCCACCGCGGCGCGCGCATCTGCGATGCGGCAAATGATGCGCGCTGGGGCGTCACGCTCGATGCCGGTGTGGTGGGCAAGACGATGATCCGCTGCCCCTACCACGGCTGGTCCTATGCGCTCGACGGGCACCTGCTGGCTGCTCCGCAGCTGCAGGATGCGCCGGGCTTCGACAAGAGCCAGTTCGCGCTGCATCCTGTGGGGTTGGAGACCTGGGGCGGCTTCGTGTTCCTCAACCTCTCGCCGGAAACTGCGCCCGATTTTTCCGCCGATCTGGCCGATCCGGCGCGGCGGCTGGCGAACTATCCGCTGGCCGATCTCGTGACCACGAAGACGATCCGATATGAGCTGAACGCCAACTGGAAGCTGATCCTCGAAAACTATAACGAGTGCTACCATTGCCCCGGCGTTCACCCGGAGCTGACCGCGATCGTACCCGCCTTCAAGGTGCGCGGCGGGATAGACCTCGATTGGGAAGCGGGCATCCCGCACCGCGAGGGCGCGGTGACCTATACGATGGACGGCACCACCACCCGCGCGCCCTTCCCCGGGCTCTCCGAGGAGGAGAAAGTGCGCCACAAGGGCGAGCTGATCTATCCCAACCTCATGCTGAGCGTGAGCTGCGACCATGCCGCCGCCTTCGTGCTCTGGCCCATGGCGGCAGACCGCACGGTTATCGAATGCCGCTTCCTGTTTCATCCGGACGAAGTGGCCGAGCCAGACTTCGACCCTGCGGACGCGGTGGATTTCTGGGATCTCGTCAACCGGCAGGACTGGGCAGTGTGCGAACGCGTGCAATCGGGCATCGCCGCGCGCGTCCACACCCACGGCTACTACGCCCCCATCGAGGACCTGAGCCTCGACATCCGCCGCTACATCGAGCGCTGCGGGGAAGCCTGATGGCCAGCGCCCGGTCGATCAGAGATCGAAGCGCACCTCGGCAAGGAAACGCCGCCCAACCGAATACTGGAACGCGCCATTGGCGGCAACTTGCCAGCCATAGTCATCGAACACATTGGCGATCTGCAGGCGCAGCAGCCCCTTCGCCTTGGCCAGGCTGAACCGGTAGCGCGCGCCCAGATCGATGGTTTCGCGCGGCGGCGCGGAAAGGCCGTTGCTGACATTGGCGATGCGCGAGGAAAAGCTTTCGGCCGCCAGATCGAGCGACAGCGGGCTCCTCCCGCCATCCAGCCGCCAGTCAATCGTGGCGATGCTGCGCCGGCGGATGCTGCCGATCGGGCGCGGGCCGATCCTGCCGCTATCGACAAGTTCGCCGCTGATCCGCGAATCGAGCAAGACGTTGCCGAGCACCACCGTGAGGCCGGGCCGCAAGGCACCCGTCAGCGACATTTCCACACCCCGATTGGTGGAGGAGCCAAGCTCGCGGTAGTTCGCCTCTTCGTCGAGGTTGTAATAAGGCTTGGTGATGCTGAACACGCCCGCCACAACGCTGAGCGCGCCCGTCACCGCATAGCGCAGCCCCAGATCGGTCTGCTGCGTGCGGATCGCGGGCGGCACTGCGCCGCGGTTTGCCGCATTCGCGGGCGCAACTGCCAATTCCTCAAAGCCGCGCACATGGCCGCCATAGATTGCGATATCGCGGGTCAGGTTCACCGAACCGGTAACGCTGCCCGTCACCGGCCGGTCGCGCACCGATGTGACGAGGCCTGCCGAAACGAAGGTCAGCGTCTTACGATAGCGCGAGCCCGATATCGCCGCGTCGAACATGAAGCGGCCCGGCGCGGTCACGGTATAGCCAAGGCCTAGCGTCGCCTGCCCGAAATCGTCCGTATCGTCCGGTCCGAACGCGAGCACGGGGCGCGGTCTCTCGTCCGCAAAATTGAGGCTGCTCTCACCAAGCGTGATCCGCTGCACCCCGCCGAAGCGCCGGTTGCCCTTGCGCCCGCGAAAGCTGACGATCAGGCGGTGCGCCAGCGCGGCGGTTGCGAACGTGCGCGTCAGCCGCGCTTCGCCGGAAACCGTCCGGTCGAGGTTGTTCGCGTCGGCCACCATGATCCGGTTCGCTGTCGTGCCATCGGGCCGCATCGCCAGAAACAGATCGGTGAAGTTCGCATCAAACCGCCGCTCCGCGCGGAACAGGCCGGCCTCGAACGTCCATTTGCCGAACGGCAGGCGGGCCAGCGCGCCCATCAATTCCTGGGTGCTGTCACGCTTGCTCCAGCTTTGTCCGATCATCGCACGGCGCTTGATCTCAGGAGGCAAGTAGTCCCCGCCGGGAAAGATCGAGGGTGCGGCCTCGTCGTCGTAAGTTCGGTTCCGCCCGTAGAACCCGGTCAGGCTGGCGCCGGCATAGGGCTGCCATGAAAGGCCCCCGGTGACGACGTACGCCTTGAAATCGCCGCCCTCGTGGCGATTCTGCCGCCGGATCGCGCCGCCGAGATAGACCTTGAGGCCATCTGCCAGCGGCTGCAGCACATCGAGATTGAACACGCGCGAGCCAAACTGCGCGCGCTCGAAGCCCAAGGTGACCTGATCGGCCTGCCCGCTGGCGGAAAGGTCGTAGTCGACGATCCCGGTCGGAGCGGGGAACGGATAGCCTTGCGCCGAAATGCCCACCCGCACCTTGCTGCCGCGAATGAGCCGGTTCGGCGGCTTGTCGACCGGCGCAAAATAGAGCCCGTTGATCCGCGTGTTCCCGGCATCGACCGGGTTAAACCCGCGCACATCGTCGACGGTATAGAGTCCGACGCGTTCGTTGCCGATCGCCTGACCAAAGGCGTCCCCCGCACTCGTCGCCGCGTTGTCATCCACGCGCTGCGCAAGTGCCGGAGCGGCATCACCGAGCACGGCCACTGCAACCGCCAGCCATGTATCGCGGACAATGGGCCTGAACCTTGGCGCATGCGGTCGTCGGGACTGGTGCATTTTCCTTCCGCCAAGCGCAGCAATCGCAGGATGGTGCCGGGACCACAGTCGTCCGAACGGCTGGTCTCTTGCAGATCCCAGCAGCCGCCCTGGAGGCCCCCACCCCCGCTCCATAAAGCTCGCGCTTGTCTTGTGCTTATGGCCAGCAACGCCGTGATTGCGCAAGTCAGCGCACCCGATCACCCAACAGGAGATCTGCATGGAGAGCGGCGGGTATGACTACGAGATCAGGGGGCACTTGGCGGAGAGGCAGGGATTCGAACCCTGGATACGGTCACCCGTATGCCGCATTTCGAGTGCGGTGCATTCGACCACTCTGCCACCTCTCCGCGAAGTGTCGTTGAGGCGGCCGAAGCCGTCCCGGTCGAGGAAGCGCGCCGTTAGCGCATGACCCTGCACTTGCCAAGGGGAAACATGTTACACCTGCCCGACAATCCACGCCCTTTGCGCAGGGCATCGCTTGTTTCCCGCGGGCAGGCCCCTATATTCAGAGCCATGGATCGAGCGAGTTTCTTTTCGCCCACGGCCGGTCGTCAGATCACGGCTCCCCACGTCTCCAGAGCGCGCTTTGCCATCGGCGATGTCGTGCGCCACAAACTGTTCGATTTTCGCGGGGTGATTTTCGATATCGACCCGGTCTTCGCCAATAGCGAAGAATGGTACGAATCTATCCCGGCGGAAATCCGCCCCCCGCGCGAACAGCCGTTCTACCACCTCCTCGCGGAGAACGACGAGAACAGCTACGTCGCCTATGTCAGCCAACAGAACCTGCTCGGCGATGCCGAGGGCGGCCCGGTGGACCACCCTTCGGTGGACGAGATGTTCGAGGCTTTCCGCGAAGGGCGCTACCGCCTGCGCCGCGGCCTCTCTCACTAGTTTGCTCCGCTGACGTGGAGTGCGGCACCGGCCCGCTCCCGCGCCCGGCCACCCAATCAGGGTACTCTCGTGGATGGCCGGGCGCGGGAGCGGGCCGGTGCCGCAAGCCCTTCGTGGATGCGAAGGGCTACAATACCTACGCCCTCAGCTTCCAGCCCGACTGGAAGACGTAGTAGATCGCCACCCACAGCACGAGATTGAGCACGCCGAGCCCGATCGCTCCGTGGAGCACCGCCTCGTTGGTCGTGCCGATATCGCTCTGCCCCAGGAAACCGAAACGGAAACCCGAGATCACGTAGAAGATCGGGTTGAAGCGGCTGATCGTCTGGAACGTGGGCGAAAGGTTGCTGATCACGTAGAACGTGCCCGAAAGCATCGACATCGGCGTGATCACGAAGTTGGTGATCGCCGCGTTGTGATCGAACTTTTCCGCCCAGATCGAGGTCAGCACGCCAATCAGCGCAAGCAGGATCGCGCCCATCAGGCCAAACCAGATCACCGCCCAGGGGTGGTGGACGGTGAGGTCCACGCCCGGCCAGAACATCATCGCCCCCGCCACGGCAAGGCCGACGAGGACCGCACGCGTGACCGCAGCGGCCACCAGCGCAAGGATCAGTTCGCCATTCGAGATCGGCGGCATCACATAATCGATGATCGTGCCCTGGATCTTGCCGACCAGCAGCCCGAAGCTCGAATTGGCGAAGGAATTGTTGATCATGCCCATGGCGATGAGGCCCGGCGCGACGAACGTGGCGAAGGGCACGCCCAGCACGATGCGCCCGCCCCCGCCCAACGCGAGCGTGAAGATCATCAAATAGAGCAGCGTTGTCACCGCCGGAGCCCAGATCGTCTGGGTATGGACCTTGAAGAAGCGGCGCACCTCCTTCATATAGAGGGTCCACAGCCCCAAGCGATTGAAGCTGCGGAAGCGCAGCTCACCTGGCGGCGGAAAATCGCCTGCTCTGCTGGGTTGTTCACGGAAGGAAGCGGCCCCGCCTTGGGGCATCGGTTGATCGGCCATGCGCGGTGCGGTATCGCGCATGCCGGATCAAGGCAAGGCATTGCACCGGTTGCACTCAGCAGCCGGCCAACACCGCGGCAAGCCATTTGCCGCGCGAACAGGTTCTGAAGGGTTTGAAACGCACATGAGCTGGACCGACGAGCGGATCGAAAAGCTGACCAAGATGTGGGAAGGCGGCGCCACTGCCAGCCAGATCGCCGAAGAGCTTGGCGGCGTGAGCCGCAATGCCGTGATCGGCAAGGCGCACCGCCTCGGCCTCAAGGCGCGCCCTTCGCCGGTCAAGCCGAACGACAAGACTGAAGCTGCCGCGCCCAAGTCGCCGCGTCCCGCACCTGAAGCGCCGCCGCCCGAACCGCGCGCTGCTGCGCCGCGCCCGGCGCCGGTCGCTCCGGCAAGCCCGCCGCCCGTCCCCACGCCGCGCGCGCCCGCCGCTCCCGTCGAAGCCGCACCTGCTCCTGCTGCCGCGGCCGCGACGGACGCACCTCCGCCGCCGCCCCAGCCGCGCATCGTCTCAGTCGGCCCCGGTGGCTTCTTGCGTCAGGGGCCCGGCGATCAGCAGGCCCCCATCCCCCCTGCCCCGCCGCGCCGCCTCGTGCCCGCACGGCCCAGCCAGGAAGTGGCCGACAAGACCGGCCTGCTCGATCTGAACGACCGCATTTGCCGCTGGCCGATGGGCCATCCGGGTGAGCCGGACTTCCACTTCTGCGGTGACAAGGTGAACCCTGGCTTCCCCTATTGCGTGGATCACTGCGGGCGGGCCTATCAGGCGCAGCTGCCGCGCGGCCATCGCCGGCCTCCGCCGCCGATGCCCTTCGGCGGACCGCGCGTGCGCTGATCGGAAACAGCATAGCCGGGGCTAACATTAGGTCCGATACGGTCTAAGAGCCCCGGTTTCCCGACAGTCTGCATCCTGTCCGTGGTTAATTTCCTACGGCAGGTGTCGTTCTTTCAGGCATGAACGAGCAGACATTGGACGAGAACGCGCGCAAACCGCGCTGGTGGCAATGGTTCGGCGGCGGTTCCGCAGAAGATGCAGATGAGCCGGGCATGGATCCGGCGGCGCCGCCAGGCGCCCCGCGCGAACTCACCGCGCGCGAGGTGTGGCTGCCCGCCAAGCGCCGGATGATCAGCAAGATCGCCGATTTCCTGATCGACCACGATCTCGAAATCCTGCCCGCCACGATGACCATCGCCTATGAATGCGTGACGGGCGGGGCACCGCGCCTCGCGCAGCTGATTCTGGAGCGCACCGAAAAGGGCCTGCCGATCACGCTCAGCTGGATCGAGGAACAGCGCGGCGAAAGCACGCAAGACAAGAACGGCGAAGCGCTGGCCACGCTGATGAGCCGGCTGGAAGACAGCCTCGACGAATTCAGCCGCACGACGACCGGCGCCCGCACCGCGACGAGCGAATACAGCTCAGCGCTCAAGCAGCATGTCGATGAACTCGAAGGCGTGGGCCGTGCCGGGATGGTTATCACCGAACTGGCCGCGCTGACCCGCGCGATGATGGAACGCAGCCTTGCCATCGAGACAGAGCTCGCCTGCAGCGAACGCCGTGCGCAGACGCTGCAGACTGCGCTGGAGGAAACGCGGCGGCAGGCGGACATGGACCATCTCACCGGCCTGCCCAACCGCCGCGCGTTCGAACACATGCTGGAACGCGAAATGCGCGACGCGCAGGACGCGGGCGAATCCCTGTGCGTCGCCTTCGTCGATATTGACCACTTCAAGCGCGTGAACGACACCCACGGCCATCCGGCGGGCGACCGCGTGCTTAAGTTCGTGGGCGAAACGCTTAACCGCATTGCCGATGCGCGCTGTTTCGTGGCGCGCCATGGCGGTGAGGAGTTTGCCGTGCTCTGGCGCAACCACACGGTCGACAAGGCTTGGAAGAAGCTCAACGCCGCGCGCGAGGAAATCGCCGAACGCCGCCTCGTCAACCGCGCCAACGATTCGCCGTTTGGGAAGATCACCTTCTCGGGTGGGATCGCGGATGCGTTCGCCTATCCCGACAAGAGCGCCGCGCTGAAAGCGGCGGACGAGGCGCTCTATGCGGCCAAGCAATCGGGCCGCAACCGCATCCTCAGGGCCGGCGAGAGCCCGGATCCGCACGCCGAGGCGGCTTAGCAAGCAGGAACACGACGTAGCCCGCAAATCGCCGATCCCGCGCCAGTGTTGCGGGCGGCGTCCACTCCCCGCCTTCCACCAGCGCGATCTTGTGGGGGACCGGCAGCGTGTCGATATGGCGAAACCACGCCGCATAGCCGGGGATCGTGGTGCGGTCCTGATAGGTCTGGATCACCACTTCATCGACCAGCCCCGAAAGCCGCGCGAGTTCCGCCGGATCGCCATTCGCGCTCCAGTCCATCAGGCCGGTGATCGATAGCTTCGTGCCCGGCGGCAGCTCGCGGCGCACCGTCTCCAGAAATGCGCGGTATCGGCCCAGCCCCGGCGTTGCGGCATCGAAATCGATCTGCAAGCCTTCCATGCGGTTCCCCGCAGCCGCCCAGCGCGCCAGCATCGCGCACAACGCGTCCCAGGTCTGCCCATCCCAATCAAGCCGCTCGGCCCGCACCGTGAGCCACACCGCTGCGCGCGCCACGTGCGGCGTGCCGGCGCGCATATCGATAAGCCGCGCCGGGCCGCCGCGCCGGATCTCTCCGCCCAGAATGTAAAGCTCGCGCGCGCGTGCCGCCGCGGGCGGCGGCGGCACCCCGGCCCAGAGGAAGAACCGGTCGTACCGCGCCGGATCGACCGGCCCCGCTGCCGGCTGGCAGCCACCCAGCACCAGCGCGGCGAGCAGGATCGCCCGCCAGCGCCTCACCAGTAGTACTTCTGCTTCTGCGCCCAGATGCTCTTGGGGAACGTGCGCTTCAGCCTGTCGTACCATGCCTTGCGCTGCGCCAGCGGCACGTCCTCGCCGCCGCAACTGTTGTAGCCCGATGGGCCATAGCAATTGACCGCGCGGTAGAGCGCATAGGCCCGGTCATCGGGCGCGGTGCGCGGATCGGCGATGGCCGCAGCATAGATCGCGCCGCGCCGCAGCGCCGTGCCGGGAAAGTCGTTGACCGCGCCGCCCAGTGCCATGCGGGCCGGCGCGGTATCGAGCACGGTGAAACTGTCGAAGCCGCCAAGACGCCAGAAATCGGCAAGGCACAGACGCGCATGGATATCCTGCGGATTGGCCGCGAGCGCGGCGGCAGTGCCCATCAGCGCCGAACAGGCAAAGCCCGCCTGCGCGGTGCGGCCCTTGGCAAACAGGCCGAGCGGCGCGGCGGCACCCGGCGCAAAGCCCCACAGGCCCTCCGTCGGCGCATCGGCGCGCACCAGCGGCAGATTGGCGCGAAAGCCCGCATAGTCGCCCCGGCTGAGCTGCTTGTAGAGCAAGGTGAACAGCGCCGCATCGCGCTCTTCCTGCGGGCGCGCGGTATCGAGCGCGGCGCGGCGCAGCAGCGCGGGGCCGGCGGAATGAGCGATCAGGATCTCGCGCACCATGCGGTCCGTGATCGGAGATCCGGGCGCGAAGACGGCCGCCAGTTTGCCATGGCGTTCCCAGTTCATCGCCAGCCCCAGCTCCACCGCCGGGCGCTGCCACAAGTCCTTCGCACCGCCGAGCAGCTCCTGCCAGAAGCCCGCCTCGTTCGGGTCGCCCTTGGCCGCGAGCGCCTGGCCCCGCAGAACCTGCCGGCTGAACGCGAGCGGGGTGTAGGATGGCCGCCGCGCATCATCGGGGATCAGCTGGAGAACGCGGGCGTAATCCTTGCCGACATAGAAAGCGTGGTTTGCCTGCAGGAAGGCATAGAGTTCGGGCGCGCGCAGGAAGCTGGCCTGCTGGCTGGCCAGCGTCGCAGCGTCGAGCGGCTTGGTATCGTAGACTTCCCCCTCAGCCGGATCGGCCACCCGCATCGCCATGAGGTCTGCCGCCGCCAGCAGCAGCAGGCCGCCGCCGCGCGGATTGGGATTGTCGCTATTGGCCAGATACTTGCCGTCCGCTTCTTCAATCACATTGGAAAGCGCCGCGCCGTCACCGGCCACTTCGGCCAGCAGGCTTTCATAGCGCTGCCCCAATGCGGCAAAATCGCCCGAAAGCCATAGCGCGCGCCGCTCCAGCCCTTGCGCGGAGGCGGCATAGCGGCCCTTGGGATAAGTCTTGAGGTAATCGGCCAGCGCGGCCTTGCCCCGCAGCGCCGCCGCCTTGTCGACCGATTTCAGGCCGTCGAAAAAGCCATACTCGTCGATGCTGCGGGCCAATGCCGCCCGCAATTCGGCGCGGGCCACCATATAGCGCGCGGTCTCCGCCACCCAGGGATCGGGCGCACCGACCAGCGCGCCGTAGCCGCTCGCCGCATCGCCGTAGCGCGCATCGTAAAAGGCATCCGAGGCCGCCAGATAGCCGAGGAACGCCTTGCCCGCGCCGCTGCCCACGGCAACACCCGGAAGGACGGCGGGCAGCGCCTTGTCAGCGCAGCGCGCCACGAGCTTTTCCCGTGCGGTGGTCAACGCTGCACGTTCGGCGCCGGGCAAGCCGCGGTTTGCCGCGAGGGCTGCGGTGAAATCCTGCGTTCCGGCGCGCATCCAGTCACAAGGGCCGTCTATCACTTCGGCCGTCGCTGCGGCGTTCGGATCGGCCACGGGCGACCATTTGCGCGCGATCATTCCCCAATCGAGGAACGTGTGGCCGAAGCCCTCCTCGTCATACCCCGCTTCGGGATAGCTTCCACCCGCGCGGACCGCCCCGGTTAGCCCCAGCCCCGCCGAATCGCGCAGCAGCGCCATGAGGTTCACCCGGCTGTCGTTTCCCGGCGCGATGACCACGCGGTTGTGACAGGCCTGCGCGCCGCCGAACAGCGACCACACCGGCTCGCAGCCCACATCGGCGCAGGCCAATGCCGCGCCGGATGAAGCAAGCAGCCCCGCCATCACGGCGCCTTTGCTGAGCCTGAACCGCATGACCATCCTCTCCTCAACCAAGGCGCGCATGGTTCATCCACCGCCGCGCCAAGGCAAGAAAAAAGGGCCCGCGTTGCCGCGAGCCCTCGTTTCTTTTGGCTTCAAACCGGAGCGATCAGTCGTCCGACTTGAGGAAGGCCGGCACATGATCGCCGCCCTCGCCGCCTTCACGGCGCGGCCCACGGTCACGACCGCCACCACCTTCACGGCGGGGGCCACGATCACCGCGCGGGCCACCTGGGCCACGGCGATCGCCGCGATCACCACGGTCGCTACGCTCGGGGCGCGGCTCGCGGGGCGGACGGGTATCTTCCAGCTCGGCGCCGGTTTCCTGATCGACGACGCGCATGGAAAGGCGAACCTTGCCGCGCGGATCGATCTCGAGAACCTTGACCTTCACGGCCTGGCCTTCCTTGACCACATCGGTGGGCTTCTCGACCCGCTCGTTGCGCATTTCGGACACGTGGACGAGGCCGTCCTTGCCGCCCATGAAGTTCACGAACGCGCCGAAATCGACGATGTTCACGACCTTGCCGTCATAGACCTTGCCGACTTCAGCTTCTTCCACGATGCCGAGGATCCAGGCCTTGGCGGCCTCGATCTGGTTGATGTCGGACGAGCTGATCTTGATCAGGCCCTCGTCGTCGATATCGACCTTGGCACCCGTTCCGGCGACGATCTCGCGGATCACCTTGCCGCCCGTGCCGATCACTTCGCGGATCTTCGACTTGTCGATCTGGATCGTCTCGATGCGCGGTGCGTGGGCCGAAAGCTCGGTACGAGCCGAACCCAGTGCCTTGGTCATTTCGCCAAGGATGTGGGCGCGGCCTTCGCTCGCCTGGTGCAGCGCCTTGGCCATGATCTCGCGCGTGATGCCCGCGATCTTGATATCCATCTGCATCGTGGTGATGCCAGCGCTTGTGCCGGCCACCTTGAAGTCCATGTCGCCGAGGTGATCCTCGTCACCCAGGATGTCCGAAAGGACGGCGAACTCGTCGCCTTCAAGGATCAGACCCATCGCGATGCCGGATACCGGACGTTCAATGGGAACGCCAGCGTCCATCATCGAAAGGCAGCCGCCGCAGACGGTTGCCATCGAGGACGAACCGTTCGACTCGGTAATGTCCGAGAGAACACGGATCGTGTAGGGGAACTCGTCCTTGGTCGGCAGCACCGGGTGCAGTGCGCGCCATGCCAGCTTGCCGTGGCCCACTTCGCGGCGGCCCGGAGCACCGAAACGGCCAACTTCGCCAACCGAATACGGCGGGAAGTTGTAGTGCAGCATGAAGCGCTGATATGACAGGCCATCAAGGCCGTCGATCATCTGCTCGGCGTCCTTGGTGCCCAGCGTGGTGGTGCAGATTGCCTGCGTTTCACCGCGCGTAAAGAGCGAGGAACCGTGCGTGCGCGGCAGGAAGCCGACGATCGATTCGATCGGACGGACCTGCGTGGTGGTGCGCCCGTCGATGCGCGTGCCGTCCTTGAGGATGGCGCCGCGCACGATATCGGCCTCGACCTTCTTCATGGTCTTCATCGCGACCATCTGGGTCTGTGCGCCTTCAGCGGCAAAGGCTTCCTTGGCCTTGGCCCGCGCTTCGTTCAGCGCATTGGAACGCGCAGACTTGTCGGTCAGCTTGTAGGCCGCAGCCACATCCTTGCCGACGATGTCCTTGAGCTTCTTCTTGATGTCAGCCGTGTTGTCGGTGAGATCGATCTGCCAAGGCTCCTTGGCGGCCTTCTCGGCCAGATCGATGATCGCGTTCACAACCTTGCGGATCTCGTCATGCGCAAAGACGACCGCGCCGAGCATTTCGTCCTCGGTCAGTTCCTTGGCTTCGGATTCCACCATCATCACCGCGCCGCCGGTGGCAGCGACGACGAGATCGAGGCGGCCGGTGGCGACTTCGCTCAGCGACGGGTTGAGCTGGTACTCGCCATCCTTGAAGCCGACGCGGGCAGCCGCGATCGGGCCCATGAAGGGAACGCCCGAGATGGTGAGCGCAGCCGAGGCCGCGATCATCGCGACGATATCAGGCTCAGTCTCACCGTCATAGCTCAGAACCTGAGCGATCACGTTGATTTCGTTGTAGAAACCTTCGGGGAACAGCGGGCGCACCGGGCGATCGATCAGGCGGGAAACCAGCGTTTCCTTTTCCGTCGCGCCGCGTTCGCGCTTGAAGAAGCCGCCCGGGATACGCCCGGCCGACGAGAACTTTTCCTGATAGTGCACGGTCAGCGGGAAGAAGTCCTGGCCTTCCTTGACCTTCTTGGCGGCAGTGACCGCGCAAAGCACAACGGTTTCGCCATACGTGGCGAGGACCGCGCCGTCAGCCTGACGGGCAATGCGGCCGGTTTCCAGAGTGAGGGTCTTGCCGCCCCACTCCAGCGATACTGTCTTGACGTCGAACATGAGTTTTCCTTCGAGCCCGCGCACCCAATTGTGCACGGGGTTTGCTGCCGGGTGTGCCGTCCCGGTCCGGTGCGGGGCCTGTTTGCGGCCCCCGGATTTCCCGCCTGCCGAATTGCAAAGCGGGTGCCAGATGCAAAAAGCGGCCCACGTGGGGGCCGCTTTCCGCTTGGTTACTTGCGCAGACCGAGCTTCTGGATGAGGGCATTATAGCGCGCCACATCCTTTTTCTTGAGATAGTCCAGCAGCGAACGCCGCTTGTTGACCATCATCAGCAGCCCGCGGCGCGAATGGTTGTCCTTGTGGTGAGCCTTGAAGTGCTCGGTCAGGGTCAGGATACGGCTGGTGAGGATCGCGACCTGAACTTCGGGCGAACCCGTGTCATTTGCGGCCCGCGCGTTGTCCTGGATGATTTCCTGCTTCTTTTCAGGGCTAACCGACATGTATCTTACTCCGCAACATCAGGAAAATTGAACCCCCGCGCGACGGTCAGGACAGAGCCTGAAAGCTCGACCAAGGCCACCGGCACTTTGCCGCTGCGCACCCAGTAAAGCCCGTCGGTATGGGGCAGCCCGTCTAAAACGCGGCCCTGACGGACCGCCCTTGCCTGCTCGGGTGTGAGATCAAGAGCCGGGATGTCGACCAGCCCTGCCTCCAGCGGCAAGAGTATGTGTTCAAGGGGTGCGCCCTTACCCACATCGTTCAGTTTGTCCAGTGAAATCGCCTGAGAGAGGCCGAACGGCCCTGCCCTGAGGCGGCGCAGCATCGTCACATGGCCTACTGTTCCCAAGGCATGGGCGATGTCGCGCGCAAGGCTGCGGATATAGGTGCCCTTGGACACATGGGCGATCAGCGTGACCTCACCCTCTGCCGCAGAACGGATCTCCAGCGCATGGATCGTGACCGCGCGCGGCTTCAGGACAACCTCTTCACCGGCCCGCGCCAGATCATAGGCCCGCGCCCCGTCCACCTTGATGGCGGAATAGGCGGGCGGCACTTGCTCAATGGGTCCGGTGAAGCGCGGCAGCACCGCTTCGATCTGGGCGCGGGTCGGCCGCACATCGCTTTGCGCGATCACCTTGCCTTCCAGATCGAGCGAATCCGTCTCCTCCCCGAAGCGCACGGTAAAGGCATATTCCTTGGAGGCATCGAGCATGCGCCCGGCCAGCTTGGTCGCCTCGCCCACCGCGATGGGGAGAATGCCCGTGGCCAAGGGATCAAGCGTGCCGCCATGGCCCACACGCGGCTTGCCGAGCCCGGCTTCGCGCAAGTTGCGCTTCACCGCCGCCACGGCTTGGGTCGAACCCAGCCCGTGCGGCTTGTCCAGAATGATCCAGCCGTTCACCATGCCAGCGCGGTCAATCAAGCTCCGGCCCGGCCACCAGCGCCACGATATGATCGAACTGCGAGAGCATCCATTCCATCGGCGGGCCGATCAGCCGGTCGACGATATGCAGCCCCGGCACGAGCCAGGGCAGCACGATGAACACCGCCATGAACAGCGGAATGCCCAGTGGTTCGATCCGATCAAGCAGCCGCACGCCGGCTGCAGGCGCCAGCCCCCGCACGATGCGCGAGCCATCGAAAGGCGGCAGCGGCAGCAGGTTGAACGTGCCGAGGAACACGTTGATCGCGATGAAGTTCTTGAGGTTGTCGGCGAAAAACAGCGTCGCCGTGCCGGGCACTGCTTGCGGATCTGCCGCACGCAGCAACAGCCCGAACGCCACTGCCGCCAAGGCCGCGAGCACGAAGTTCGTCAGCGGCCCCGCCGCTGCCACCAGCGCCATATCGCGCTTGGGATGGCGCAGCCGCATATAGCT
>CANGJB010000039.1 GCA_947453945.1 Sphingomonadaceae bacterium | reverse complement strand
TCGAACGGTGGGATTCCGCCATCAGCGCGCCCATCACCACCAGGTCGCCCGCCGCCAGCGCCTCGGCCGCCGCCAGCACGCGCGCGTTCTCGGTCACCACATGCCGCGCGCGCGCCAGCGTCAGCGGATCGAGCCCGGCGGCCTCCAGCATGGCGAGATCGGCATCGCGCAAGGCGCTCACACCCACCGCCGCTGCCGCCGCCTCGCACTGTGCGCGCCGTTCGTTGTAGGCGCCTTCGACCAGCCCGCGCGCCACGCCCGAATGGACGATCAGGATCGCCGCGCCCTCCGGCAGCACCACTGGCCGCACATCGAGCGAGCGGCAGTCGATCATCAGCGCATGGTCCCGGATCCCGCGGGCCGAGGCCAGCTGGTCCATGATCCCGCAGCGCACGCCAACATGGTCGCACTCGCCGGCTTGCGCCATCAGCGCGATTGCGGCAGGCGCAATCATCAGGCCCGAAAGACCCGCCAGCGCCGTACCGATGGCCACCATGAGCGAGGCGGAAGAGGACAGCCCCGCGCCTTGCGGCACCGTGCCGCTCACCGCCAGATCCGCGCCCGTCAGCGCATGACCGCGCGCCATCATTGATGCGGTCATTGCGCGGATATAGTCGGCCCAGGGCTGTGCCGGATCGGCGGTAAAGGGCGCATCGAGCACCCACTCGGCGGTGGCCCCGCCAAAGTCGCAGGCCATCACGCGGATCATTCCGTCGGCGCGCGGGCTTGCGGCCACCCTTGATTCCACGCTGATCGCGCATGGCAGCACAAAGCCGTCATTGTAGTCGGTGTGCTCGCCGATCAGGTTGACCCGCCCGGGAGCCCGCGCGACGAGCGCCGGCGGCGCGCCGAAACCTTGTGCGAAGTGCTCAGCGACAGCGAGCCTCATGCGCGGCTCCGGTAATGCGGGCCACCGCACGCGCGCAGCCGCTCGGCCGCTTGCTCGGCGGTCAGATCACGCTGGGTCTCGGCCAGAATCTCGAAACCTGCCATGAACTTGCGTACTGAGGCCGAGCGCAGCAACGGCGGATAGAAATGCGCGTGCAGCCTCCAATGCGCGCTCGGCTCATGGCCGAAGGGCGCACAATGCCAGCCCATCGAATAGGGGAAGGGGCACTGAAACAGGTTGTCATAGCGCGTGGTGAGATCGCCCAGGATCCCCGCCAGATCGCTGCGCTCCGCATCCGAAAGATCGGGCAGGCGCGCCACGTCTCCGCGCGGCAGCAGCAGCGTTTCGAACGGCCAGACCGCCCACCACGGCACGATCGCCAGCCAGTGTTCAGTGGCGCAGACGACGCGCGGCCCATCGGCCTCGGCCTCCACCAGCTCGGCCAGCATGGGCTTGCCCTTGGCCGCCAGCCACGCTGCCTGCGTGCGGTCTTCGGTCGCGATCAGCTGCGGCACATGGTCTGTCGCCCAGACCTGCCCGTGCGGGTGCGGGTTGGAGCAGCCCATCATCGCGCCCTTGTTCTCGAAGATCGAAACCACGCTATGCCGCGCGCCAAGGTCCGCCGCCTGCGCGCACCAGCAATCGATAACCGCACGCCGCTCCGCGTCCGATAGCTCGGGTAAAGTGCGGCCATGATCGGGCGAGAAGCAGATAACCCGCGCCTCGCCGGTCGCTTGCTCTGCCCGGAACAACCCCCCATCTATTCCGGCGCCGTGATCGGGCGCGGGCGTATCAGGCAGCAGCGCGGCAAAATCGTTCTGGAACACGTAAGGCCCGGTATAATCCGGGTTGCGCGCCCCGTTCACGCGGGTGTTTCCAGCGCAGAGGTAGCATTCCGGATCATGCGCCGGCGGGCGCGCCACATCCGGCACTTCTTCCGCGCCCTGCCACGGCCGCTTGGCGCGGTGCGGCGAAACCAGCAGCCAGGTGTCGCTCAGCGGGTCATAGCGCCGGTGCGGATGCTCGGCCGGATCGAAACTCATGAACGCACCTCCAGCACCATCACGGCTTCGCCCGGCAGCGGCGGCACGGCAAAGCCGACGCGGCTCAGCCAGCCGCCGTCCATGGTTGCCAGCTCGCCCTTCTCCGACGTGATTGTATAGCGCCGCCCCGGCACCGCCATCGGCAGGCGCAGGTTCGGCTGGTGGCGCATCGTGGTGGGCGAAGTGCGCGTCACCAGCACGACCATGTCCTCTGCCGCGCCGTGTGCCTGCCACACCACCCCGTCACCCACATCACCCAGCCAGACGCGGCCCTGATGCAGCCGCTCACGCAGCGCCTTGTAGCGTGCGATTCCGGCCATCAGTTCGGCGCGCTCAGTTTCGCCCAGCTTGCGGGCATCGAGTTCAACGCCGAAGTGCCCCGGCAGCGCCACCCCGCAGCGGAAGGCCATGGATTGCGAACGGCCGGTTGAATGCGCCGGGCTGGCGCCGACATGGCTGCCCATCACTTCAGGCGGCATGAACTGGAGGAACCCCCGCTGCATCCCCGCGCGCGAAACGGCATCGATACAGTCGCTGGTCCAGAAACGGTGCGTGCGCTTGATGATCCCGGCGTCGATCCGCCCGCCGCCGCCCGCACAGGCCTCGATCTCCACGTTCGGGAATGTCGCTCGTAGCCGGTCCATCAGCGCATAAGCCGCCAGCACTTGCGCGCGGTAATGCGGCTGGTTCCCGGCATGGGCCAGATCGCGGTTGTGATCCCACTTGAGGTAGCCGATCGGCAATTCGCGCAGCAGCGCGGCAATCGCGTCGAACAGATAGGCGCTCACTTCGGGCCGGGCCAGATCGAGTACCAGCTGGTTGCGCGCTTCCAGCAGCGGGCGCCCATCCACATGCAGCGCCCAATCGGGATGAAGGCGATAGAGATCGCTGTTGCGGTTGACCATTTCCGGTTCGACCCAGAGGCCGAACTCCATGCCGAGATCGGTCACCGTCTTCGCCAGCGGCCCCAGTCCGCGCGGGTACTTGCGCTTGTCGACGGTCCAGTCGCCGAGCGAAGATGTATCGTCGTCGCGCTTGCCGAACCAGCCGTCATCCAGCACGAAGCGCTCGATCCCGATGCTGGCCGCCGCTCGTGCCAGATCCATCAGCGCGGCTTCGTCGTGCTGGAAGTAGAACCCTTCCCAGGTGTTGATGTGCACCGGACGTTTCGCCGCCACCTCCGCACTTCCCGGCCAGGTCATGCGCGCGCGGATGGCGCGGTGGAACGCATGGGCCACCCCGTTCGCCCCTTCCGCGGATGCCGTCGCCAGCACTTCGGGGCTTTGCAGCACCGCGCCGGGTGCCAGAATGGCCTCACCGGGCGCGAGCCATTCGCCCAGCTGCCACTGCCGCCGCCCGTCGTCGAGCCACTCGATCGTCTGCACGTGATTGCCTGACCACGCGATCTGCGCGCCATAGGCCGCCCCGTCCGCGCACGTCACCACCGCGCCGGGGAAGCAATCGTGCGAGGTCAGGCCGCGCCGGTTCTCGCGCCGCCAGATGCTGCGCGTGAGCGGGTCGCGCACCGGCACGAATTCGGAATTGTGCCGTCCCGCCAGTGAATGCACTTCCGCCGCATCCTCGGGCAGCGGCAGCACCGCTGCGGCCATCCCGTGCACATGCAGCGGCGCATCGCCTTCGTTGGAAATCGCGCTGCGCAATGTCATTACGTCGGTTGCGGGATCGAGCGTGAAGCTCGTCGTCACGGCAATCCGTGCGGCGGTGTCATGCAGCACGAACCGCACGGTCTGCGCCTCCGGCCGCTCGACGGTGCATTCGCTGGCCTGAAAGCTCCAGTCGCGTCCGCACCGGTCAGCCAGCAACGCGCTTTGGCCGTACCAGCCCATGCCGAAGCCCGGAAACACGGTCAGCGGCTGATCGAAGTGGAGCGAAAAGCTCGGCTCGGGCCGTTCGCTGCGCAAGCTCGCGGTCGGACGCGCGCCTCCCGGCAGGCGCGGCCCCCAATAGCGCCACAGCGGCGCCTCGCCGGGGGGAAGCTCCCACACGGCGGAGCAACCGGGGCTCTCCAAGGCAATGAGTACGGGTGCGGCCATGTCAGGCATGAGCCAGCCCCGCCACCCGGCGCGGATCGCGCACCCGCAGCATGGTCGCCGCCGCCGCAACCAGCAGAACCCCGGCAAAGCTCAGCGCATTGCGCGGATCGGCGCCCAGCAGGTGGTTGTAGATCCACCCGAAGGTGAGCCCGTTGAGCAGCATCGGGATCACGATCATCATGTTGAAGATGCCCATGTAAACCCCGGTCCGCTCAGGCGGGATCGAGCCGGCGAGGATGATATAGGGGTTGCCCATGATGCTCGCCCAGGCAAGGCCAAGCGTGACCGCGATCAGCAGCAGCGGGGTGTGGCTGCCAAGATCCGGCATGGCCAGCGCCGAAAACAGCGCGCCCGGGGCGTTCGCCGTGCCCGAAACCTGCGCCAGCGCCGCCATGCCCAGGCCGCCCGCGGCAAGGCAGGCCATGTGCACGCGCGATGCGCCGAGCGCGCGCGAGATCGGCACCATCGCCAGCGCGGCGGCAAACCCCACGAGGTTGTAGAACGCGCCCAGTTGCTGCGTTGTCAGCACCGCCGCGCGAAACGCTTCGCTCGATTTGTCGGCGGTGCCGTAGATCGACCGCCCGATCGAAAGCGCGCTGTAAGACCAGTAGATCGAAAAGCCGTACCACTGGAACAGGCTCATCCACGCCATGCTCCGCATCGCCTGCGGCATTTCAAGAATCGCGCGCCAGATTTCGCCCAGTGTCGCGCCCACCGAACGCGGCGCTGCGGCGATGCGCGCCTTTTCCTCATCGCTCAGGGGCAGTTCGGGCACGCGCCAGATCGACCACAGGATCGTGGTGATCGAAAGCAGCGCGCCCACCATGAACGAGATATGTGTGATCGTCGGGATATTGTGCGCATCCACCGCATTGCGGTCGATCCCCACCCAGTAGACGAGGATCGACGGCGAAAGGAACGCCAGCGCCTGCGCCAGCCCGGTAAATGCGCTCTGGCTCAGATAGCCGATCTCGTGCTGGCTCTCGTCCAGCCGGTCGCTCACATAGGCGCGGTAGGGTTCCATCGTGATGTTGTTGCCCGCATCGAGCAGCCACAGCAGGCTCGCCGCCATCAGGATGCTTGCGGAAAACGGCATGGCGAAAAGGCCAAGGCTGCACATGATCGCGCCGATGAGGAAATAGGGCGTGCGCCGGCCGAGGCGCGAATTGGTGCGGTCTGAAAGCGCCCCGACCAGCGGCTGGATAAGCAGGCCGGTGATGGGCCCGGCCAGTTGCAGGATCGGCAGGTTCGCTTCGTCTGCGCCGAGCCACGAATAGATCGGCACCATGTTGCCCTGCTGCAGGCCGAAGCTGAATTGCAGGCCAAGGAACCCGAGGTTCATCTCGATCACGCGGATCAGGGGCAGGATCGGCTTGCGCGTTACCGCGACCGGCTGGCTGGCTTGGGGCTTGGTCAGGTCCAACGGCTCTCTCCCGCGCGACTCTCAAAGGAGCCTTTCCCACCCGCTTAGCCTATGGATTGGGCTGATTCAATCGAGTGAATCAAATTGTTCCCGCCTCACGCGTCATCCTCGATCCACGCCACCGGCGGCTTGGCCCGGCGGTCTACCTTGAGCTGGAACACATCGGGCCGGGAATAGTGCCCCGCCACGTCGAAATCATAGCGCCCGCGCGCGATCTCGGCCGGGTCGATTTCGGCATAAAGCACGGTCTCGCCACTGTAGTCGGGCCCCGCCAGAACTTCGCCCAGCGGCCCCATGATCAGGCTGCCGCCGCGCATCAGCACCGTCTCGGGATCTTCGCCCAGCATGCATTCCTGATCTTCCGGCAGATCGCCCCGCCGCAGAAACTGGCATGCGGAGAGCACATGGCAGCGTCCCTCCAGCGCGATGTGCCGCATCGTGGAAACCCAGCCGTCACGGTCGTCCGCCGTCGGCGCGCAGTAAAGCGTCACCCCTTGCGCATACATCGCCATGCGCAGCATCGGCATGTAGTTTTCCCAGCAGATCACCGCGCCCACCGTGCCCAGCGCGGTTTCCACCGCGGGCAGGGTGGAGCCATCGCCAAAGCCCCAGATCAGCCGCTCCGCAGCCGTCGGCATCAGCTTGCGGTGGTGCGCCACGGTGCCCGCCGCCCCGTCGATGATCAGCGCCGTGCAATAAAGCGTGGAGCCCAGCCGCTCGATCACCCCGATCACCACGACCATGCCGGCCGCACCTGCCGCCTCGCGCAGCAAGGCAATCTCCGGCCCGTCCAGCGCCACGGCCGCCGCGAAATACTGCGCATAGGCCGCGCGCCCCTCAGGCAGGCGCAGGCCCACCGGCGCGCCGAACCGCGCCCCCTTGGGATAGCCGCCGATAAAGGCTTCGGGAAACACCGCGAGCCGCGCGCCCGCTGCGCCCGCTTCGGAAATCAGCCGCGCCGCCTTGGCCGCAGAAGCGCCGCTGCCGGCAGGATCGGATGCCGCCTGAACCACGGCGGCGCGAAAGGGTGCAATGCTCATGGTGCAAAAGCCTAGCAGCGCCCTTTCGCTGCGGCGATTGCAATCTGCATGCCGCGCGCGGTACGAAGTGTGGAAACATCGGGCAGGGGAGAGGTATGGGCGAACCATCAGCCAAGGGCGTGTGCCTCGTTATCGGCGCGGGCGAAGGGCTGGGCGGCGCCACCGCGCGGGCGTTCGCGCGCGCTGGCCTCATCGTCTGCGTCACTCGCCGCGCCCGCCATCTGGATCAGCTCGAATCGCTTTGCGCAGAGATCCGGGCAGAGGGCGGCAGCGCCCATGCCTTCGGCGTCGATGCCCGCTCTGAAGAAGAAACCGCCGCCTTGTTTGACCGGATCGAGCGCGAGATCGGCCCGATCGAAGTCACCGTGTTCAACATCGGCGCCAATGTCCGCTTCGGCATCCGCGAAACGACCGCCCGCGTCTTCCACAAGGTTTGGGAAATGGCCTGCTTCTCGGGCTTCCTGGCCGGACGTGAGGCTGCACGCGTGATGGCCCCGCGCGGTCGCGGCACCATCCTCTTTACCGGCGCCACGGCCTCGCTGCGCGGCGGCGCCGGCTTTGCGGCTTTCGCGGCGGCCAAACACGGCCTGCGCGCGCTCGCCCAATCGATGGCGCGCGAACTGGGGCCAGAGGGCCTCCATGTCGCCCACGTGGTTTGCGACGGCGCGATTGATGGCACCTTCCTGCGCTCGCGCGTGGAAGATGTCGCCCCGCTTCTGGCAGAGGACACTGTGCTCAAACCCGAAGATGCGGCGCAGGCCTTCGTCTTCCTGCACCAGCAACCCCGCTCGTCGTGGACGCACGAGCTTGACCTTCGCCCTTGGCAGGAGCCTTTCTGACATGCCCCGCACAATCGAGTTCATCTTCGATTTCGTCAGCCCCAACGGCTATCTCGCCTGGTGGCCGCTGAAAGAGATCGCCGCGCGCAAGGGCGCCTCGATCACCATCACCCCGGTGCTGCTGGGCGGCATGCACAAGCTTACCGGCAATGCGCCGCCGTTCCTCCGCGATGCCGAGGTCAAGGGCAAGAACGCCTACGCCCAGCTTGAAATGCAGCGCTTCATTGCGCGCCACGGGCTCACCAAGTTCCGCATGAACCCGGCTTTCCCCTTTCGCTCGGTCGAACTCCTGCGCCTGCTTCTCGCCGCCATCGATCTCGGCTGCGGCGAAGCCTTTGCAGAAAGCTTCCTGCGCGCGATCTGGGAGGAAGGGCTCGATCCCTCGGATGCCGCAGCGGTAGACGCTGTCATCGCCGCCGCAGGCCTTCCCGCCGGCGCGCTCGCCGAAGCCAGCCAGT
Organism: Sphingomonadaceae bacterium; assembly: GCA_947453945.1. Classification (GTDB taxonomy): domain Bacteria; phylum Pseudomonadota; class Alphaproteobacteria; order Sphingomonadales; family Sphingomonadaceae; genus Novosphingobium. The sequence continues at coordinate 18,529 of CANGJB010000039.1, read as the reverse complement.
CCGCCCCTGTCAAGGAGCGCCTTGCCGCCAACACGCAAAACGCCGTTGATCGCGGCGCCTTCGGCATTCCCACCTTCTTCGTTGGCGAGGAGATGTTCTTTGGCAAGGAACGCCTCGCGCAGATCGAGGATCTGCTGGGCTGAATTTGGAGGGGGGCTTGGAGCGGGTAGCGGGAATCGAACCCGCATAGCCAGCTTGGAAGGCTGGTGCTTTACCACTAAGCTATACCCGCGTTGCGTAACCGCATTGCCACGCCGCCCTCCCGCCCGTCAACCACCTGCCCATCAACCTCTTGGTCGCCCATCCGGGCAGCCTTGCCCTGTGCGGCTGTAGCGGCTATTGTTATATAGTATAACCTAATCCGGAGAGCGACGTGCCCGATATCGCCAACACTGCCCCTGCCACCTCTGCGCTGGAGCGGCTGCTGCGTCCGCGTTCGGTCGCGGTCGTGGGCGCGTCGGACAAGCCGGGTGCGCTGGGTACCACGCTCCTGTCCAATCTCGATGCAAACGGCTTTTCCGGCACGATCTATCCGATCAATCCCAAGCGCGAGACGCTGGGCGGCCGCACTTGCCTGCCCGGGATCGAGGCGCTGCCCCTCGGCGTCGATGCCGCCGTCCTCGCGATCCCCCGCGCCGGTGTGCTTGATGCGGTGAAGGCGCTGGCCGAGCGCAAGGTTGGCGGCGTGGTCATCTTCGCCGCCGGTTTTGCCGAAGGCGGCGCGGAAGGCCTTGCCGAGCAGCGCGAGATCGCGCGTATTGCGGCTGAGGCCGGGATGGTCGTCGAAGGCCCCAACTGCCTCGGCCTCGTCAATTACGTCGACCGCATCCCGCTCACTTTCGTTGAGACTGACGCGCGGCCCCCGGCGGGCCAGCGCGCCATCGGCATTGTCTCGCAATCTGGCGCCATGGCCGCCGTGCTCGGCACCGTGCTGCTCGCGCGCGATTGCGGTGTGTCCTACTCCGTCTCCACTGGCAACGAAGCGGCGAGCGGTGTCGAAGACTATGTCGATTGGCTGATCGACCAGGACGACACCCACGTAATCGCGATGATTGTGGAGCAGTTCCGCAAGCCCGAGCGGTTCCTCGCCGCCGCCGCGCGTGCCGCAGCTGCGGGCAAGCCGATCGTCCTGCTCCACCCCGGCACATCCAGCGCCGCGCGCGAATCCGCCGCGACGCATACCGGCGCGATGGCGGGCGATTATGCCCTGATGCGCGCCAAGGTCACGCGCGCCGGGGTTATCATGGCGGAAACGCTGGAAGAACTGGGCGACATTGCCGAAATCGCGCTGCGCTGCCCGGCGCTGCCTTCGGGGCACACGGCCGTGCTGGGCGAATCCGGCGCGTTCAAGGCACTTACGCTCGATCTGGCGGAGCGGCTGGAGCTGCCGCTCGCCCCGCTGCATGATGACGATTCGCCCGCCTTGCGCGCCGCGCTTCCGCCGTTCGTGCCGGTCAGCAATCCGCTCGATATCACCGCGCAGGGCCTCTCCGAACCGGCGATCTACACGCGCTGCCTTGAAGCGCTGCTGGGTGATCCGCGCGTCGGCACCGTGCTCGCCGGGATCATTCAGGCCGAAGCGATCACGTGCGGCATCAAGTTCCCGCCGATCCTCGCTGCGGCCACCGCCCAGCCGCTCACCAAGCCGCTAATCTTCGCTGGCCTTGATGAAGGCGCGTTGGTTCCGGCCGAACGCATCGCCTCGCTGCGCGCGGCGGGCATTCCCTGGTTCCCCACCACCGAGCGCGCGCTGCGGGCGATCACCCGCCTCACGCAGTTCTCGGCGCGTGATACCACCACCAATGCGCAGGCCCCGCTTCCCGTGCCGGGCCTCGCCGCCGAGGCCGGCGTGATCCCCGAATACAAGGCCAAGGCGCTGCTCGGCCCGCTGGGCATTCCCTTCCCCAAGGGCACCTTTGCCACCAGCGCCGATGCCGCCGTCGCCGCCGCCGATGCGCTGGGCTATCCCGTCGCAATGAAGGCGCAGGCCGCCGCGCTCAGCCACAAGAGCGATGCCGGCGGCGTGATCCTGAACCTGGCTGACGGCGCCGCCGTGCGAGCGGCGTGGGAGCGGATGCACACCAGCGTCGCGGCCTATTCGGCTGCGATCAACCTCGATGGCGTGCTGATCGAGGGCATGGGCGCGCGCGGGGTTGAAATGATCGTCGGTGCGAAGAACGATCCCGAATGGGGCCCGGTTCTCCTCGCAGGCTTCGGCGGCGTCACTGCCGAAATCCTCGGTGATGTGCGCCTGCTCGCGGCGGACATGACGGCCGAGGCGGTGATGGCCGAGCTCATGCAGCTCAAGAGCGCGGCGATCCTCTCCGGCTATCGCGGGGCACCTGCGCTCGATGTGCCAGCGCTCGCGCAACTCATTGTCACGCTCGGCCGCGTGCTTCAGGCAGAGCCTTCGATCCGCGAGGTCGATCTCAACCCTGTGATCCTGCACCCGGCAGGGCAAGGCGTGGTCGCGCTCGATGCGCTCATGCTGGTGGACGGCGGCTAGCACCCGCGCGTGTTCCACTTGCCTTCACGGCTCCCCTGATTATGGAATGATAATTCCAATTTGGGGGAGTGCAGATGGAATCGCGTCGATCCGCCTTGAAGCTGGCTGCCGGAAGCGCGGTCCTTGGCGCGGGAGCGCGCCCGGCGCTGGCAGTTGCCGCGCCTTGCGCTCCTGCCGAACCTGCTGCGCAGCCTGTCTGGCGGCGAGGCCTCGAAGGGCAGCGTATCGCAGATTGCGGTGACGGCACGTATTTCAACCCGGTCCTCGCGGGCGATTATCCCGATCCTTCCGTCCTGAAGGACGGCGACGACTACTACATGACGCATTCCTCGTTCGATTCCGCGCCGGGACTGCTCATCTGGCATTCGCGCGATCTGGTGAATTGGCGCCCTCTCGGCCCCGCCTTGCACAAGCCGCTGGGCACGGTGTTCGCGGTTGATATCGCCAAGCATGACGGGCGCTATTTCATCTACATCCCGTTCATGAAGGCCCCGTGGTCCCCGCCGCTGGCGGGCTTTGCCAACATCTTCGTGATCCATGCGCCCTCGATGGCCGGGCCGTGGAGCGAGCCGGTCGATCTCAAGATCAGCGGTCTGATCGATCCCGGCCACGTCGTCGGCGAAGATGGCCGCCGCTACTTGTTCTTCAACGATGGCAAGCGCGTCGCGCTCACGGACGATGGCCTTGCCACCGCCGGACCGGTGGAAACCGCCTACACCGCGTGGCACTACCCGGATGACTGGATCACCGAGGCGTTCTCGCCCGAGGGGCCCAAGCTGTTTCGCCAGGGCGCGTACTTCTATCTGGTCAACGCGGTCGGCGGCACGAGCGGCCCTGCGACCGGGCACATGATCGTCGCCGCGCGGTCGCGCTCTGTCCATGGCCCGTGGGAAAACTGCCCCCACAATCCCATCCAGCGCACGACATCGCCGGGCGAGATGTGGTGGTCGCGCGGCCATGCCACGTGTGTCGAAGGGCCGGGCGGCGCCTGGTACATGGTCTATCACGGGTACGAAAACGGCTATCACACGCTGGGCCGCCAGACGCTGATGGAGCCGATCACGTGGAGCGAGGACGGCTGGTTCCACGCGGGCGGCGGCGATCTTTCAGCCCCGCTGCCAGCGCCTCTGCCAGCGCCCCTGCCGCGCGCGGCGCAGCCCGGCGTGCATGGCATGCGGCGATCGGACGATTTCACGCAGGACCGGCTCGGCACGCTGTGGTCGCTCTATGGCAGCGCGCCTGCGGAAACGCGCCGGATCACCGCCGGAGCCGGTTCGCTCGTGCTGCAGGGACGGGGAACGGGCCCGGCCAACGGCACGGTGCTGACCCAGCAGGTGGGCGACCGCGCCTATGAACTGACCGTTGAGATCGAACTGACCGGCGCGGCATCGGGCGGGCTGCTGTTATTCTTCGATGACCGGCTGTTTCTGGGCATGGGCATCGATGGTACGCGGATGACGACCTTTCGCGGCGGAAAGGCGTCTTACTGGCCAGAGCCCGCTCCGCTCGCGCGGCGCATGATGCTGCGCATCACCAACGACCGCCAGATCGTGACCTTCCACTACAGCCTCGATGGCAAGAGCTGGACGCGGCACGGCGTGCGCAGCGAAGTTTCGGGCTACAACGCCAACACGATCGACAATCTGCTCAGCCTGCGCCCCGCGCTCTATGCGGCGGGGGAGGGCAGCGCCGTGTTCCGGGGGTTTCGCTACCGCGCGCTGGCTTGATCGCTCACCGTGCGGCGGTCTTCTCCGCCTCGGCGATGGCCGCACGGGTGATCGGCTCCATCATGGCGTAGCCCTTGGCGTTCGGATGAATGCCATCGGGCGCAATATCCGGGTTCATGCCCCCTTCGGCATTCACCAGCGCGCCGTGATAATCGGCATAGACCGCGCCCTTCGCCCGCGCGAGATCGCGCAGCCATGCGTTGAGCGCCACGACTTGCTTCGCCGGGCTCAGCGCCGGCTTCCACGGAAATTTCGCGGCCGGCAGGATGCTGGCGAGCACCACGCCGATCCCGTTGGCGCGCGCGATATCGACCATCGCCATCACGTGGTTCTGATACATTTCGGCGCTATTGGGCCCCGTATTGCCCGCCAGATCGTTGGTTCCGATCATGATGTGCACCACGCGCGGGCGCAGCCGCACCACGTCCTGATAGAACCGCACGAGGATCTGCGGGCTCGTCTGCCCGCCGATCCCGCGGCCCACGGCGCCCCCTGCAAATAGCGCTGGCGCCAGGCCCACCCAGTTCTCGGTAATCGAATCGCCGATGAACACCACGCGCGTGCGCGCCGCGATCTGCTTGTCCGCCTCGGCGTATTTGCATTCCCACGCCCAGTCGTTCGCCTTCACATAAGGATGGCCGAACCAAAGCCCCTTCTGTTCGGGGCAGGGCTTCTCCATCATCCCGTCGCCCGGCGCGGTAACCGGCGGGGAGGGCGGCGGCCAGCTTGGCGCGGGGGCCGCTGCCGTTTGGGCGAGCGCAGGGCCAGCCCAGAGCGCCAGCGCGGCCGCCAAGCCGATCCGCATCAAATGATGCCCACGGCCTTGCCGGCGCGTTCGAACATGCCGGTGATGATTTCCACCTGCTCGGCCGTATGCTCGGCGCAGAGCGAGCAGCGCAGCAGGGTCATCCCCGCAGGCGTCGCAGGCGGGCGGGCGAGGTTCACATAGAGCCCCTCACGCAGCAGCGCTTCCCACATCATCGCGCCGCGCTCCAGATCGGGCATGATCACCGCGATGATCGCGCTCTGCGGCGAGTCCGTACCCAGCTTGAAGCCCAGCCCCTTCAGCGCCCCATGCAAGGTGCGCGAATTTCCCCACAGGTGCGCGCGCTTGGCACCCGCATGCATAAGCTTGCGGATCGATGTTGCGGCGGTTGCCACCACGCTCGGCGGCAGGCTGGCGGTGAACACGTAGGGGCGGCACACAAGGCGCATGATCTCGAACTTCGGGTGGTTCGAAACGCAGAAGCCGCCCACCGTGCCGACCGACTTGGAGAAGGTGCCGATCACGAAATCGACATCGTCCAGCACGCCCTGGTCTTCGGCCACGCCGCGCCCGTTGGGCCCGATGAAGCCCATCGAATGCGCTTCATCGACCAGCACCATCGCGCCGTTTTCCTTGGCAACGCGGATCATCTCTTTCAGCGGCGCGATATCGCCCAGCATCGAATAGACGCCTTCGAGGATCACCAGTTTGCCCGCGCCTTCGGGAATGCGCTTCAGGCGCTTTTCCATCGCCTCGATATCGTTGTGCTTGAAGGGCACGACTTCCGCGTCGCCCATCTTGCAGCCGTCCCAGATAGAGGCGTGGCTATCGATATCGAGCACGATGTAATCGCCCTTGCCCGCGATCGTGCTGATGATGCCAAGGTTCGCCTGGTATCCGGTGGAAAACACCATGGCATGGTCCATGCCATAGAATTCCTTGAGCGCCTCTTCCACCGCACGGTGGCCCGCATAGGTGCCGTTGAGCACGCGGCTGCCGGTGGTGCCGGCGCCGAAATCATCAAGCGCCTGCTTGCCCGCCGCGATCACATCGGGATCGAAGGTCATGCCCATGTAGTTGTAGGTGCCGAGCAGGATCGTCTCGCGCCCGCTGCAGATCGCAGTGGTGGGCGAAAGCACCTTTTCCATCACGAGGCTGAACGGATCGGTCACGCCTGTCGCCAGCAGCGATCGGCGCGTCTCGATCAAGGCATCGAACTTCGAGAAGAGGTCCGTTGTGGGCATCTCAGTCGGGGTCATGTCGTTCATGCGTTCAGCCCTGCAGCTTGGTCACGGCATCGATCAGCTGGCCGTAGGTTTCGATCTCGGCCTGCTGGTTCATGCTGATGATGATGTCGAATTCGTCCTCGATCGCGGCCACGAAATCCATGACCGTGAGGCTGTCCCACTCCAGATCGCCAGCGAACGAGGTGGTTTCGCCAATCGCGACGGCGTTCTTGTTGAACGGCTCGATCACTTCGGCAATGCGGGCGGCGGTGGTGGCGCGATCCATTTGGGTGTTCTCCGGTTATGAGGTGCCCTTGCCCCAAGAATGAGGCTGAAAAGCGGCCAGCGGTGCCGCTTGTCAAGCGCGTCTGGTTCTAGCTCCGCTTACACCAGCCCCCGCACCGCTACCATGAACGGTGCGATCGAGACCGGCTTGGCGAGATAGCCTTCCGCTCCGGCCTCGCGGATGCGTTCCTCGTCGCCCTTGCCGGCATAGGCCGTCACCGCCAGCACCGGGATCGGCCGCAGTCCGGGATCGCCCTTGAGGGCCTCGATCAGTTCCAGCCCCGAAATGTTGGGCAGCTGGATATCCATGATGATCAGGTTCGGCACGAAGTCCCGTGCGCGGACAAGCACATCCCGGCCATCTGCCAGCGGCTCCACGGCAAAGCCGTTGGCTTTCAGCAAGTCGCAGAACAGCTTTCGATTGAGGTCGTTGTCCTCGACAACAAGAATTCTTTTTGCCACTGAGCCTCGGTATCCTCATGCCCCACTTGAGGCACTTGCCTAATCACCCCGGAAGGCCCTGACAATCGCCCGCGACGCTGCCTCCCCACTCGATCCTGCCGCCACGGCGCTGCAGGCGCTCGGCTGGGTGCTGGGTGATGCGCCCCGTGCGGAGCGCTTTCTGTCGCTCACCGGGCTCACGCCGGACGAGCTGCGCGCCGGCCTCGGCGATCCGGCGGTTCAGGGCGCGGTGCTGGAATTCCTCTGCGGGCATGAAGCGGATCTGATCGCGGCGGCAGAGGCGCTGGGCATGTCCCCGGCGCAGCTGGCTGCCGCCCGGGAGAGATTGTGATGACGAAACCGCTGGTGATCAGCGATTGCGATGAAGTGCTGCTGCACATGATCGCGCCCTACAAGGATTGGCTGGGCGAACAGCACGGCATCGATTTCATCATGGAAAACAGCGATTTCGGCAAGGCGATGCGCTATGCCGGAAGGGCTGATCCCGTCCCCCCGGCGGAAATCTGGCGCCTGCTCGGCCTGTTCTTCGATACCGAGATGCACCGCCAGCCCGCCATTGCCGGCGCGGTTGAAGGCATCAATGCGCTGGCCCAGCATGCTGATGTGGTGATCCTCACCAATCTCAACGATGATCGCCGCGATGCGCGCGCCCGCCAGCTTCAGGACGTCGGCATCAACGCCCGCGTCTTCACCAATCAGGGCCCCAAGGGCCCCGCGCTCAAGGCAATCCTTGATGAATACCAGCCCAGCCGCGCGGTGTTCATCGATGATCTGCCGCAGCACCATGGCTCGGTTATGGAAGTGGCCCCCCATGTCAGCCGCCTGCACCTTTGCGGCGAACCCATGATCGCGCGCCATATTGATTGCGCGCATATCAATGGTCATGCCCATGCCCGGATCGACCAGTGGGAACACGCGCTTCCCTGGCTTATGGACCGCATTAACGGAGTGAACGATGACCTATAACGCCGCCGCCAAGCTGGCCGAACTCGGCCTCACGCTTCCCGCTCCCGCCGCGCCCGTTGCGGCCTATGTGCCCACGGTTGAAGCCGGCGGGTTCCTCTATGTCTCAGGCCAGATTTCGTTCGTCGATGGCACGCTAGTCAAAGGCCGATTGGGTGAGACCCTCTCGCTTGAAGAAGGCGTGATCGCCGCGCGCGGCTGCGGGCTGATGCTGCTGGCGCAGGCGCAGGCCGCGCTCGGTTCGCTCGATCGCATCGCGCGGGTGGTCAAGCTCGGCGCGTTCATCGCCTCGACCCCCGATTTCACCGATCAGCCCAAGGTCGCCAACGGGGCTTCCGAACTCATGGTTGCGGTTTTCGGCGAGGTCGGCAAGCACAGCCGCAGCGCGGTCGGCGTGCCGGTCCTTCCCCTTGGCTGTGCGGTGGAAATCGATGCTATATTTGCTGTCCATCCTGCTTGATCGCCTGCTCGCGCCTGCGCCGCTGGCGGAGAAGGTGGCGTGGCTCAAGGGCGTAACCTACGCCCACCGCGGCCTGCATGGCGCGGCCCTGCCGGAAAACTCGCCCTCGGCCTTTGCCGCCGCGATCGAGGCAGGGCTTGGCATCGAATGCGATGTCCAGCGCAGCAGCGATGGGCAGGCCATGGTGTTCCACGATTGGGAGCTTGACAGGCTGACCGCCGAAAGCGGCCTCGTGATCGAGCGCAGCGCGGCCAAGCTTGGCCAGATCCGCATTGCGGGCAGCGAAGATACGATCCCCAGCTTGCGTCAGCTGCTCGATCTCGTCGATGGGCGCGTGCCCCTGCTGATCGAGGTCAAGACCCGGCCTTCAACCCGCATCCCCGCGATCTGCCTCGCCGTGCGCCGCATGCTCGAAGGGTATCGCGGCCCGGTTGCGGTGATGAGCTTCGATCCCCGCGTGCCCCACTGGTTTGCCCGCCATTCGGGCCACGTCGTGCGCGGTCTGGTCATGATGGAAGAAGGCAGCCGCACCTTGTTCGCGCGCACCCGGCGGCACATCATGCTGTGGCGCGCAAAGCCTGATTTTCTGGCCTACGATATCACCGACATGCCCAGCCGCTTTGCCGCCGCGCAGCGCCGCCGCGGCTTTCCGGTGCTCACCTGGACGGTCGATACGCCTGATTTGATGGAGCGCGCCCTCAAGCATGGCGATGGTCCGATTGCGGAAGGAGCGGGGCTCAGCAAGGCCCAGCGCCCGTGACTGTCACGGCGCGCGTCCACCACGCTGTCGGCGAGATACCCGCCGCCGAGTGGGACGCGCTGGCGGGCGCGGGGAACCCTTTCACCAGCCACGCCTTCCTTACGCTGCTTGAGGAATCGGGCAGTGTCGGCGGGCGCAGCGGCTGGTCGCCTTTGCCCCTGGTGATCGAGGACTCGGCCGGCGTCGCTGCTGCCGCGCTTCCCGCCTATCTCAAGGGCCACAGCCAGGGCGAATATGTGTTCGATCACAGCTGGGCCGATGCCTGGCACCGCGCGGGCGGGCAGTACTACCCCAAGCTCCAGATCAGCGTGCCGTTCACCCCCGCCACGGGTCCGCGCCTGCTGACGGGCGAGCATCCCGCGCTGGGCGTGCCCTTGCTGCGCGTTGCCGAACAGATCTGCGAACAGAACCAGCTCTCCTCCGCGCATGCCACTTTTATCGAGCCTGCGCAGCTCCCGGTGTTTGAGGAAGCCGGCTGGCTGCTGCGGACGGATACGCAGTTCCACTGGGACAATGCCGGCTATGCCTGCTTCGATGATTTCCTCGCCGCGCTCTCCTCCGAAAAGCGCAAGAACCTGCGCAAGGAGCGGGCAAAGGCGCAGGACGGGGTGGAGATCCGTGCGCTGACCGGCGATGCGATCCTGCCTGAGCACTGGGACGCGTTCTGGGTGTTCTATCAGGATACCGGCGCGCGCAAGTGGGGCCATCCTTATCTCACGCGTGAGGCTTTCACGCTGATCGGGGAGCGCATGGCTGACCGCGTGCTGCTGGTCATGGCCTTCATCGGCGATCAGCCTGTGGCAGCCGCGCTCAATTTCATCGGCTCAGAAGCGCTTTACGGCCGCTACTGGGGTGCCGTGGTCGACAAGCCGTTTCTGCACTTCGAGCTCTGCTACTATCAGGCGATCGACGCCGCCATCGCGCTGGGCCTCAGCCGAGTGGAGGCGGGCGCACAAGGCCAGCACAAGCTGGCGCGTGGCTATCGACCGGTGCCGACCTGGTCTGCGCACTATATCACCGATCCCGGCTTCAGAAGCGCCGTGGCCGATTTCCTCGAACGCGAACGGCAGGGCGTGGCGCAAGAACAGCTCTGGCTGGGTGAACGCACGCCCTTCAAGAAGGCGTAAGGCGGCGCACCGGGTTCAGGCCGCACGGCTGTCCACACGCGTGGCGCGCAGCCATTCGCGGGCGCGGCGCTGGGCTTCGGCGATCTCGCGCGCGGTCATGTCGTCCGAAACCTCGGAGCGGCAGATTGCGGCTTCTTCGTGCCCGCCCACAGCGGCTAGGTTGAACCACTTGTGCGCTTCGATCATGTCGCACGGCGCGCCGTGGCTGCCGGTTGAAAAGGCGACACCCAGGTCGAACAGTGCGTCCATGTCGCCCGCTGCAGCGGCGGCAAGGCACGTCGCGACAAGCGTATCGGTGGCGGCGCTATCGCCGCCGGTGGAAGCTTCGGTCTCGGCGACCAGCTTGATCCAGGTCTGTGCCATTAATCTTTCCCCTGTCCGCCCGCGCCTCCATCTGGCTTGGCCGGGCAGGGACAAAGTCACCAATCTTGGTCAACAAGTGGTTAACGCCCTAAAAATATCCGTAGGTGTACGTAGTGGGTACAAGTTCATTTAACCCCTGAGGAAAACCTTGTGCGGTTTCCACCACTTGCCTATAGGGCCGCCAAACCGAGAGCCTCGGTCGTTCCGTTCGCGGTTCACGAGGCGCCGGGCGTCGCAAAAGCAGCAGCTTGGAGGGCCGCATGGCTGGGGTTTTGAGTGACGAGATCGATGTGCTGGCCAAGGCACGCCGGGCCATGCCTGGTGATTATCTGCCGTCCGCCGACGAACCCTACATGTGCGAGGCGCAGCAGGACTATTTCCGCCGCCTCCTCCTCGAATGGAAGAAATCGATCCTTTCGGCTTCGGCTGGCACGCTTTCCGCGCTGCAGGATGGCCCGATCCGCGAACCCGATCTCAATGACCGCGCCTCGAGCGAGACCGAATGGGGCATCGAACTGCGCACCCGCGATCGTCAGCGCAAGCTGATCGCCAAGATCGATGCCGCCATGCGCCGGATCGATGAAGGCGAATATGGTTATTGCGAAGTCACGGGCGAACCCATCGGGCTCGGCCGCCTGATCGCGCGTCCGATCGCAACAATGACCGTCGAAGCGCAGGAAGCGCACGAGCGGCGCGAGAAAATCTCCCGCGACATGTAGGATCAGGCCGGCGCATTGCTGTGCGCCGGGCCTTGTCCCTGAACTGTCCCGGTCCGGCACAGCCCGGCCAAATCCCGGTTAACGCCCCGGCGAATTAGGGTTTCGTTAGTCAGCCTCGCTTAGCAAAACGCCAGAAAGTTGTGTGACTTTCGGCGTCGCGTTTGGTTCGGATTGTCCGGGCTGACCGTGGGGGCATTCTTTGGCAGATGAGACGGAAACCGCGCGTGACTGAACTCGATCATCGGCAAGTGGTGCGTGACAGCCTGTTTCTCATGGCAGACATTCGTCTGCTCGGGGCGGGGGACGAGCACCGGGTCAAAGTGCGCAACCTTTCGGGCGGCGGAATGATGGCCGAGGGCCACGTCAAGGTGACGCGCGGCGCGAAGCTCGAAATCAATCTGCGCAATATCGGCTGGGTCGAAGGCGTCGTCGCCTGGATCCAGGACAACCGCTTCGGCATCGCCTTCATGGAAGATATCGATCCCAAAGTCGCGCGCGAACCGATTGTTGCCAAGACGGACAGCGAAACGCCGCGCTTCGTCAAGCCGGTGATTGCCAAGGTCGATCCGGCCCGCCTGCGCAAGATCTGATCGCGCAAAAATCGCAAAATTCCCGGGGGGATGCGCCCCTCCGGCGCTGACCCGCGCGTCGGCGCGTGCTAGCACGATCTGGCAATGGTGCGTGCCTTCCGCCTTTCCGTGCCCCGCCGCGCTGCGGCCGCCGCGCTGGCCCTCGCCGGGCTCTGTGCGCTGGTGCTCGGCGTCTCGTCATGCGGACGCGGCAGCCAGGGGCCGCTGCCCATTGCCATGATCGGTGATCGCACTGCGCTCGATCCCAGCGGCGTGCGCCTTTCGGCCGCCGCGCGCATCGTGCGCAGCGCCACGGTGGAAGGTCTGGTCGCGTTCGATGCCGAAGGCCATATCGTGCCCGCCATCGCGGATCGCTGGATCATCACCGACGATGGGCAGAGCTATATCTTCCGCCTGCGCGACGGCACGTGGCCGGGCGGCGCGCGCATCACAGCCGAAACCGCGGCCACTGCGCTGCGCGGTGCGCTCGCCCAGCTCAAGGGCACCGCGCTGGGGCTCGATCTTGCCGCGATAGAGCAAGTGCGCGTGATGGCAGACCGCGTGATCGAGATCGATCTTGTCGGCCCGGCCCCCGATCTGCTGACCCTGCTCGCCCAGCCTGAACTCGGACTGCCCTATGCCCGGCGCGGCTCCGGCCCGATGGCCATTGCGCGGCGCGGCAACACGGCCGAACTCTCGCTGATGCCGCCTGAAAAGCGCGGCCTTGCTGCTGTGGAAGGCATGGCCGGGCACACGCGGGGTCTGATCGTTGAATTTCTGCCGGCAGCGCAAGCGGTCAAGCGCTTCAACGATGGCAATGCCGATCTCGTGCTCGGCGGACGGATCGATGCGCTTCCGCTGGCAGAGGGAACCAGCCTTGCGCGCGGTAATGTGCAGCTTGATCCGGTGATCGGCATGTTCGGCCTGCTGGTTGAAAGCGAGGCCGGTTTCCTCGCCGATGCCCCCAACCGCGAGGCGCTGGCCCTCGCGATAGATCGTGATGCGATCATCGCGGCGTTCAACATCAGTGGCTGGCAGCCGACCACGCGCGTGGTATCCGCCGGGGTCGAAGGCGATGCCGGCACGATTGGTGAGCGGTGGGTCGGCGTCGCAATGGAGCAGCGCCGCGCGCTCGCTGCCGAACGCGTGGCCAAGTTTACCGGGGGGGGCAAGTCTGCCCCGGTGCTGCGCATTGCCGCGCCCAATGGCCCCGGCACGCGCCGCGTGATCGATCGGCTGGCGGCTGATTTCAAGGCGATCGGCGTGACCGCGCTGCAAGTGGGTGAGGACAAGCCTGCGGAGCTGCGCCTCGTCGATACGACCGCGCGCTATGGGCGCGCTTCATGGTTCCTCAATCAGCTCGCCTGCAGCGTGCACAAGCCTGCCTGCAATCCTGTCGCCGATGGCGTCCTCGCCAATGCGCGGCGCACCGCCGATATGCGCGAGCGCGCGCGCCTGCTGGGCGAAGCCGAGGCCGAGCTTACCGCGACCAATGCCTATATCCCGATTGCCCGTCCGCTGCGCTGGTCTCTGCTGCGCGCCGGGGTCACCGGCTTTGCGCTCAATCCCTGGGGCTGGCACCCGCTGCCGCCGCTGGCGGTGCTGCCGAAATAGTCCCGGAATCAGAAATCTATCGCGATCCCGTTCTTTTCCCAGTCGCCAAAGCGGGTGGGATCGAGCCCGTCGGGATCATCGCGCTGCTGGGCCGGCGCCGGCGCAGGAGCAGGCTCGTTGGTCCAGTGCGCGGGCGGGGTAAAGCCTGCGGGGCGCGTGGTCGCACGTTTGATCGGCTGTTCCATGGCGCCTGCCTGCCCAAGTCTGCGCCCAAGCGCAATTGCCAAGAAGGGCACCACGCGCGATAGGCTGGCTGATGGCCCGTTCTCCCCAATCCGCCGAAGCTGATCTTCCCGGCGTTCCCGCCCGCCGCGCTGCGCTGCGCCTCATCGATGCCGTGCTGCGCCGGGGCGATCCGCTGGATCAGGCCGCGCCCCCGGTGCTGCGCGCCATCGAACGCGGCGATGATCGTGCCCTCGCGCTCGCCATCGCGGCCGAAGCGCTGCGCTGGCTCCCCGATCTCGATCGGCTGATCGATGGCGCCACCCGCCAGGTCCTGCCGGAAGATGCGAAGGCGCGTAGTGTGCTGCGCCTCATGCTTGCGCAGGCGCTGCGGCTCGGCCTGCCGCCCCACGCGGTGATCGCCACGGGCCTGCCTCTCCTCACCGGCGGCCCGCGCCGCCTCGCCCACGGGGTGTTCTCCGCCGTCTTACGCGGTGATGGTCTGCCCGCCGCGCCCACGCTCCCCGCCGCCGCGCACGAACGCTGGAGCGCGGCCTGGCCTGCGCGCGTCGATGCCATTGCCGCCGGTCTCGCCGTTCCGCCGCCGCTGGATCTTGCCTTGCGCGATGCCGCCCGCACCGCCGAATGGGCCGAGCGGCTCGGCGGCATCAGCCTCGCCCCCGGCCATGTGCGGCTCGCCCGCGCCGGTTCGGTCGAAAGCATTGAAGGTTTTGCCGAAGGCGCCTGGTGGGTGCAGGATCTCGCCGCTTCCGTGCCGGCGCGCCTGCTCGGCCCGGGCGAGGGCCGCCGCGTGCTCGATCTCTGCGCCGCGCCCGGCGGCAAGACGATGCAACTCGCCGCCGCCGGCTGGCAGGTCACCGCGCTCGACAAGTCCGCTCGCCGCCTCGAACGCCTGAGCGAAAACGTCGCGCGGACGGGCCTCTCGGTTGAAGTCGTCGTGGCTGATGCGATGCAGTGGCGTCCGGCCGAACTCTACGATGCCGTGCTGATTGATGCCCCCTGCAGCGCCACCGGCACCTGCCGCCGCCACCCCGACGTGCTCCACCGCCTGATCGACGGCGAAGCGCTCACCGAATTGCAGCGGGGCCTCCTCGAACGCGGGGCAGGCGCGATCCGTGCGGGCGGCCGCCTGGTCTATGCCGTCTGCTCGCTGGAGCCGGAGGAGGGCGAAGCCCAAGCGGAATGGGTCAAGGCACTTGGCCGCACCGCCATCACTGCCGATCAGCTTCCCGATGGCCTCGTGCCCACGGCGCAAGGCTGGTTCCGCAGCGATCCCGGCATGCTGGCAGAGCATGGCGGGATCGACGGCTTCTTCGCCGCGATGTGGGAGAAGTAGGGCCTAGCCCTTCGCCTTCGCGGCAAAGCTCTTGCGCAGTTTCATCAGCTTGGGCGGGATCACCGCGAGGCAATAGGAATTGCGCTGGCCTTCGCCCTGCCAATATTCCTGATGGTAGTCTTCGGCCGGATACCAGGTTGCGGGCCCCTCGATGGCCGTGACCACCGGCTTGGCGCTCGCCGCCTGCGCGCGCTCAATTGCCGCTTCCATCGCCGCGCGCTGCTCATCATCCAGCGGGTACAGCGCCGATCGGTACTGCGTGCCCACATCGTTGCCCTGCCGGTTCAGTGTCGTGGGATCATGCGTTGCGAAGTGGATGTCGAGCAGATCGTCCAGCGAAAGCAGCGCTGGATCAAAGGTTACGCGGATCGCCTCGGCATGGCCGGTCGTGCCGGTGCAGACCTGCTTGTAAGTAGGATCGGGCACGCTGCCGCCGATATAGCCGCTCTCGACCTCCAGCACCCCGATCACATCGCGAAACACCGCCTCGGTGCACCAGAAGCACCCGCCCGCCATGATTGCCTGCGCCATTCGCCCTGTCCTTGTCGTTTGGGGCCGCGCCCCGATCTCGTGCCAGCAGCAAATAGGAACGAACGTCGCGGTTGTCATCGCCTCCTGCCCGCTTAGGCTAGTGGCAGGTTCGACCGAATCGCCACCGGAGTTACCAGATGCGCAAAGCTGCCATTCTTCCCGCACTTCTGCTCGCCGCAACCGCCGCCCTTCCGGCCGCGCTGCACGCCGCACCCGAAGCTCCCGCCGCCAGCACCGCCGATCCTGCCATGGCCAAGGCCCTCGCCGATCCCCGGCGCGACAAGGACCGCGTGCGCGATGCCTTCCGCCATCCGGCCGAAACGCTAGCCTTCTTCCGCATCCAGCCTGGCATGACCGTGGCAGACTACATGCCCTCCGGCGGCTGGTTCACCCGCATCCTCGTTCCCTATCTCGGCGACAAGGGCACCTATATCGGCCTGACCGCAGGCCTCGCCGCCGCCTCTGGCGATACCAAAACCCGGCTTGCCGCTTTCCCCGCCCAGTTCCCGCCGAAGGCCGCCAGCTGGACCGGCGTCCCCGAAGCGCGCATCCCCGCCTATACGCTTGATGCCATTCCGGCCGAGCGCAAGGGCACTGTCGACCGCGTGATGATCATGCGCGAAGTGCACAACATGTGGCCGGACGGCTTCCTCTACAACGATCTCGCCGCCATCCGCGCGCTGCTCAAGGACGATGGCCTCCTCGGCATCGAGGAGCACCGCGCGCATGGCGATGCGCCAGCGTCCTACACCCAGGGCACCATGGGCTACATGCGCGAGGCCGATGTCATCGCGCTGATCGAAGCCCACGGCTTCAAGCTGGTCGCCAGGAGCGAAGTGAACGCAAACCCCAAGGACAGCGCCAACTGGCCCGATGGCGTGTGGACGCTGCCGCCGGTGCTGACGCTAAAGGACAAGGACCGCGCCAAGTACGAAGCCATCGGCGAAAGCGACCGCATGACGCTGCTGTTTGCGAAGCGTCCCTGAACCGGCTCTGGATACTCTCGCCCACTCCGTCATTCCCGCCTGCGCGGGAATGACGAGGGTTTGGCATGGCGCAGTCGTCCGTCCGCTCCCCTTTGACAATCCCCCCCGAAACCCCCAATTCCGCGCACATGACCCAGCTCACCGTCGCCGCCCTCCAGCTTGCGCTCAATGCGCCCGATGCGCAGACCAACATCGCCGCCGTCAGCGCGCTAGTCGAACAGGCCGCGCAGCAAGGCGCGCAGATCGTGCTCCCGCCCGAACTCTTTGCCGGCCCCTATTTCTGCACTGTCGAGGACGAAGCCCTCTTCGCGCTGGCGCATCCGCTGGATGAGGACCCGTCGGTCAAGGCTATGCAGGCGCTCGCCCGCAGCCTGAAGATCGCCATCCCCACCAGCTTCTTTGAGCGCGAGGGGCCGCATTACTACAACACGCTCGCCATGATCGGCCCGGACGGCGAAATCATGGGCATCTACCGCAAGAGTCATATCCCGGACGGCCCGGGCTATGAGGAGAAATACTATTTCCGCCCCGGCAACACCGGGTTCAAGGTGTGGGACCTGTTCGGCACCCGCATCGGCGTCGGCGTCTGCTGGGATCAGTGGTATCCGGAATGCGCGCGCGCGATGGCGCTGATGGGCGCTGAGGTGCTGTTCTACCCCACGGCCATCGGCAGCGAGCCCTATGATCCGGGCCTTGATACCAGCCGCGTCTGGCGCCGCGCCATGCTGGGCCATGCGGTGTCAAACTGCATGCCGGTGATCGCCGCCAACCGCATCGGCAGCGAAACTGTGCAGGGCACGCCGCCGCAGCGCTTCTATGGCCACAGCTTCATTGCCGACCAGTGGGGCGATTTCCTCACCGAGTTCGGCGCAGAGGAAACCGGTGTCCTTGTTTCGACACTCGATCTGGCCGAGGCCGCGCGCCACCGCGCCGGCATGGGCTTTTTCCGCGATCGCCGCCCGCAGCTCTACACCCGCCTTGCCGAAGATATCTGATCCCGCCGGCCTGCAGCGGTATGTCATCGCGCTCGGCTCCAACCAGCGCCATCCGCGCCACGGTCCGCCGCCTCGTGTTCTCAGCGCCGCGCTGGCCGCGCTGGCGGCAGAGGGGCTGGTGATCGAAGCCACATCGCCGATCATCGCCAGCGCCCCTGTCGGCCCCTCGCGCCGCCGCTATACCAATGGCGCCGCGCGCATTGCCACTGTGCTGAGCCCGCCGGCGCTGCTTGCGCTGCTTCAGACTGTCGAAACCCGCTTCGGCCGCATCCGCCGCGGCCAGCGCTGGGGCGCGCGCACGCTCGATCTCGATGTTGTGCTGTGGAGCGGCGGGGCTTGGCGCAGTAAGCGCCTCACCGTGCCCCACCCCTTGTTCCGCGAACGGACTTTCGTCCTGGGCCCCGCCGCCAAGGTCGCACCAGAATGGCGCGATCCCGCCACCGCCTGCACCATTCGACACCTCCACGCCCGCTTGACCCGGCCCCGCCCCACCCCTAGGTGAAGCGCTCCGCACTGCGTGGGGCCCTTAGCTCAGTCGGTAGAGCAACTGACTTTTAATCAGTAGGTCGCTGGTTCGAACCCAGCAGGGCTCACCATAGTTTCAATGACTTAGACATTGAAATGCGCTTGAGTTGAGATGGATGGCATCTCCAGCAATCACATAGCAAGCACAAGGTGCGATTTCGCAGTGTGTGGCGTCGCTGCTTGCGCCCGGTAAGAGGCTCGTCTCCATTGCGTTTGACCTTTCAGGCTTTTCAAGGCAACCCTGCGCTAATCAATGGAGGGACTATAAACCATGGCTGGGCGCAATCTTAACGGAAAATATTCAATTTGTAGTGTTGAAATTGAAGAAGGCGGTGATGTATTTCAATACAAAACTCTTGTGTGGGGTTATGACACCGAAGAACAGGCGATTGCCGAAGTGGATAAAGTTGCCGCAGAGAGAAGATC
>CANGJB010000038.1 GCA_947453945.1 Sphingomonadaceae bacterium | reverse complement strand
GGAGGTGGCCCGCCGGAGGCGGGTCGGAGGGGTAAAGTTTGTCCGCAAGAACCCCTCCGTCAGCCCTGCGGGCTGCCACCTCCCCATTTGCGCTTCGCGAAAATGGGGAGGGAGAAGGTTAGCCGACATGCACCGCTTCCCACGGCGCGCGGGCGGACCATGCCTCGGCGCTGCCGAAGACGGTGCAGCCCTTTTCGCCCGCGACGATCTCGCCGATGGAGAAGGTGATTTCACCGGCGGCGGTGAGGTCCGCGATCAGGGCCTTGGCTTCATCCGGGGCGACAGCGAGGATCATGCCGACGCCGCAATTGAAGGTGCGGGCCATTTCGCCCGGCTCGATCTGCCCTTGCGCCTGAAGGAAGGCCATGAGGCGCGGCTGTTCCCACGCATCGGCATCGATGCGGGCATGGAGGCCCTTGGGCAGCACGCGCGGCACGTTTTCGAGAAGGCCGCCGCCTGTGATGTGGGCGAGGGCGTGGATTCGTCCCGCGCGGATGAAGGGCAGGAGGCTCTCCACATAGATTCGCGTGGGTTCAATCAGGTGATCGATGAGGAGGCGCTCGTTATCGAACAGGGCGGGGCGATCCAGCTTCCAGCCCTTGTCAGCGGCAAGGCGGCGGACGAGCGAATAGCCGTTGGAATGGACGCCCGAGGAGGCAAGGCCGATCAGCACGTCGCCTTCGGCCACGAGGCTTCCGGTCAGCTGTTCGCCGCGCTCCACCGCGCCAACGCAGAAACCGGCTAGATCGTAGTCACCGGCCGCGTACATGCCCGGCATTTCCGCCGTCTCGCCGCCGATCAGCGCGCAGCCTGCCAGCTTGCAGCCCTCGGCAATGCCCGCAACGACCCGTTCGGCAACGCCGGTATCGAGCTTGCCGGTGGCGAAGTAATCGAGGAAAAACAGCGGCTCCGCGCCCTGTACGATCAGATCGTTGACGCACATGGCGACCAGATCGATGCCGATCGCATCGTGGCGGTCATGATCGATCGCCAGCTTGACCTTGGTGCCCACCCCGTCGTTGCCCGCAACCAGCAGCGGGTCCTTGTAACCCGCCGCGCGGGGATCGAAGAACGCACCGAATCCGCCCAGCTCGGCATCCGCCCCGGGGCGCGCGGTGGCGCGCGCCAGCGGGCCGATGGCGCGGACAAGCGCGTTGCCGGCGGCGATATCGACCCCCGCCTTGGCATAGGAATACGATTCCTCGGGGGAATGAGACTGCTGCGGATCATCGTTGGAAGCCATGGGGCACGCGCCTAGCGCTTTCCTGCTTGGATTTCCACTTGCCTTTGGGCAAAAGCGCGCCATTCGCGAATGCAGCGCACGGCTTGCGTTCGCACATGGAGTTCCCTTGGCCGCACTGCGCCCGACTTTGCCTAGCCTGAAGCTTCGGCTGGACCCGTCCCGCAAGGCGCGGCTCGCGCTGTTTGCAGGGCTTGGCCTGCTCCTCGCAGGGGGTGGCGCGGTGATCTATGCGCAGATCGAGGGCGATCGCGGGATCGCGCCAATTGCCAGCAACGGCGATTTCGAAGTGAGCGGGATCGAGGTCAACACTACCGGCAAGACCGCCGAGGAAGCCCGCACCAACGGCTGGAAGCAGGCGCAGCGGCTAGCCTGGGAAAAGCTCTGGAAATCGAACGGACTTGGCGGCGGCACGGCCCCCGGGCTTGATGACGGCACGATCGACGGCATGGTTTCGGCTGTCGTGGTCGGGCAGGAACAGATCGGCCCGCACCGCTATATCGCCACGCTGGGCGTGATCTTCGACCGCGCGCGGACCAGCGGTTATCTGGGGATGCAGGGGCAGATCGCGCATTCCGCGCCGCTGTTGGTGATCCCGGTGCTCACGCAAGGCGGTGTCACTTCGGTGTTCGAGACGCGCACGCCCTGGCAGAAGGCCTGGGCCGAATTCCGCACCGGCACCAGCGTGATTGATTATGTGCGCCCGAGTGGCGGGGGCGCGGATTCGCTGCTGCTGACCGCCGGGCAGATCAGCCGCCGCAGCCGCAACTGGTGGCGACTGGTGCTCGATTCGTTCAGCGCGTCCGATGTCATCATGCCGATGGCGCGGCTGGAGCGGCTTTGGCCGGGCGGGCCGGTGCGCGGCACGTTCACCGCGCGGCGCGGGCCCGACAACCAGTTCCTGGGCAGCTTTGAACTGACCGCACCAAGCGAGGACAAGCTGCCAGGCATGCTGGCCGAGGCGGTCACCAAGCTCGACGGGATCTACGCAGGGGCGCTTGCCAACGGCCAGCTGGCGCCCGATCCATCGCTTTCGATGCGGCCCGATCTCGATCCCGCGCTGGTTGCCAGCATTGTTGCCAAGCTTGGTCCTTTGCCTTCCGCTACGACTGCGGCGGCAGGGCCCGCTGCGGTGGCCACGCAAGCGGCGGTGCCGACCGTGGTGATCACGGTCCAGTTCGTCACGCCCGATGGCGCTGCGGTCGATGCGGCGCTGGGCGGTTTGCGCCGGGTGGACGGCGTGAAGGAAGCGGAGACCACCAGCCTTGCCATCGGCGGTACTTCGGTGATGCGTGTGACCTTTGCCGGCGATATCGATGCGCTTGCCGCCGCCTTGCGCGCACAGGGCTGGCGCGTGACCCAAGGGGCCGGCGCGCTCAGCATCCGCAAGTAGGCGGGGCTGCGCTTCTTCTCATGAGCCAGATTGCCCTGCCTCTCGTCACGGCCACCAGCACCGGGACCGTGCTGACCGGCCCGAGCCTGGAGCCGGTGCTGGCATTGCTGGCGGGCGCTGCGGAATGGCCCTATCGCGCCGCTGTGCTGGCCGGGCCGCCGCGCGCGGGCAAGAGCCTGCTGGCGCGCTGGTTTGCCGCCAGCGGCCTTGGCGACGCGCTGGATGATGCGGACAGCCTGCCCGAAGACGCAGTGTTCCACCGGTGGAACCGCGCGCAGGCCGATGGGCGTCCGCTGCTGATCGTCTCGAACCGCGCGCCGGGGACATGGACTGTAACGCTGCCCGACCTTGCTTCGCGGCTGGGTTCGGCGCTGATGATCGAGATCGCTGCGCCGGATGACGACCTGCTGCGCGCGCTGGTTGAAACCCACGCCGCGCGCCGGGGCCTTGCACTGGGGGAGGCGGTGGTGGCCTATATTCTGCCCCGGCTGGAGCGCAGCCATGCGGCTGCCGAGGCGCTGGTTGAAACAATCGACCGCCTCTCTCTTGAGCGCAAGGCGGCCGTCACCATATCGCTGGCACGCGACGCGCTGGCGGAACGGGTGCATGGGGTGCCCGACGCCGAGCGGCAGCCCCGGTTGCTCTAGGCGCGTCTGCTTTGGGCAGTGCCGCTTCAGGCGCGCTTGCGTTGAGGCAGCAAAAAGAGGAAAAGCGCGGCCATGATTGGAAGCCTGACAGCCTATCTGGACTCGATCCGCGCGCGTGACCCTGCGCCCCGTTCGCGCTGGGAAATCCTGCTTTACCCGGGCCTGCACGCGGTCGGCCTGCACCGCGTGGCGCATGCGCTGTTCGGGCTGCGGCTGTTCTTTCTCGCGCGGCTGGTGAACCATTTTTCGCGCTTCCTTACGGGGATCGATATCCATCCGGGCGCGAAGATCGGGCGGCACCTGTTTATCGATCACGGCTATACCGTGATTGGAGAGACGGCGGAGATCGGCGATAATGTGACGATCTACCAGTGCGTTACGCTGGGCGGCACCAATCCGGCCAATGGCGTGCCGGGCAAGCGCCACCCCACGTTGTGCGACAATGTGATTCTCGGTTCGGGCGCGCAAGTGCTGGGGCCGATCACGGTGGGCCCGCGCGCGCGAGTCGGCGCCAATGCAGTCGTTACCGAAGATGTGCCCGAAGGCGCGACGATGGTCGGGCTCAAGGCGCGCTCCACGCTGGTGCCGGTGGAAACCTGGCTCAAGGACTTCATCCCCTACGGCACGCCTTGCAAGGAGCCTTGCGAACCAACGGGCGGCACCCGGGTCGATGAACTGGAAGCCGAAGTTGCGCTGCTGAAGGCGCAAATGGCGACCTTGCTGGCGTCGCAGACCAACGGGGAGGCGCCCGCGCCGGTCAGCGGCGGGCCGCAGCGCCGGAGCCGTAGCTGAGCGTGCAGAGCACAAGCGATACGGGCGGCGCCGGTGCCGCCACGGTGCTGCCTTTCCCGCAGACGCGTAAAGAACCGCAGATCGCGTTCGACCGGCTCGAACTTACCCGCATTCTTGATCTCTATGGCCGCATGGTCGCCGCCGGGGAATGGCGCGATTATGCGATGAGCTTCGGCAAGGAGGCGGCCAGCTTTTCCGCGTTCCGCCGCACCGCCGAGCGTCCTACCGCGCGGATCGAGAAGCGCCCGGCGCTGCGCGGCAAGCAGGGCATGTGGACGCTTTATGGCGAGGCGGGGCAAGTGCTGAAGCGCGGGCACGAGCTGGCGGGGGTGCTGTTTCCGCTGGAGCGCAAGCTGCTGAAAATCGTGGAAGATTGAGGGGCGCGCTGGCGGTTGCGGCCGGGCTGGTGCTTGCCGCCTGCCACGCAGAACCCCCATCGCCGCGCAAAGCCGATGAAGGCCCGGCATTGCTGCGCGCGGTCTATCGCAATGCAGACGGAACGATGGTGCTGATCGTGCCCGAAAAGGGCCAGCGCGGCGCACCTGTCGGCGATTGCGCGGCCCCGCTACTGATCGATTCGCGCACCGGGCAGGCGCGGGTGCTGGATGACGTGGAAGTGCAGGCGCGGCTGCGCAAGATGCAGCTGGCGGGGGCGACGCGCGGCGCCTGCCCCCGTAACTGAGGATCAGCGCTTCATCGCGGCCTGAAGCTCGACGAGGATCGCCTGGCTCTGCTGCGCGCCCGACTGGGGGACGAAGTCGCCAGAGCGGTCCGAGATCTGGTCCCAGTGCGCAGCGAAATCTTCGACCGAGCGCGCGTTCGGCCCGAGCAAAACGGGCTTGTTCATCGTGACCCACGCCGAGTGATAGGCACCCGCGCCCGCGCCGACGATGGCGTTAGAGGGGGCATCGTCCGAGACGAGGAACAGCGCGGCAGGCACAACGTTTTCCGGACCGAAGAGCTTGAAGGCTTCTTCGGGGAAGATGTCCTCGGTCATGCGCGTGGCGGCGACCGGGGCCAGCGTGTTGACCTTGATGTTGTTCTTCGCGCCTTCGAGATACAGCGTCTTGGTGAGGCCGGCGAGGCCGAGCTTGGCGGCGCCGTAGTTGGCCTGCCCGAAGTTGCCGAACAGGCCGGTGGACGACGCGGTCATCAGAATGCGGCCGTAGTTCTGCTCGCGCATCAGGTCCCAGCAGGCCTTGGTGGCGAAAGCCGAGCCTATGAGGTGGACCTTCACGACCATTTCGAAATCGGCCGGGTCCATCTTGGTGAAGCTCTTGTCGCGCAGGATGCCGGCGTTGTTGATGAGGACGTGAACGCCGCCCCACTTCTCCTTCGCCTTGGCGACCATTTCGGCCATCTGCTCGTATTCGGTGACCGAGCCGCCGTTCGACATCGCCTCGCCGCCGAGGGCTTCGATTTCCTCGACCACTTTGAGCGCTGCGTCCGAATGGCCGGTGCCATCGCGCGCGCCGCCGATATCGTTGACCACGACCTTGGCGCCGCGGCGGCCGAGTTCGAGGGCATATTCGCGGCCGATGCCGCCGCCTGCGCCGGTCACGATGGCGACGCGGTCCTTGAACGAAATGCTCATGGCAATGCTCTCCTCAACGCCCTAACCGGGCGGTTAATGGGAGCGCGATGCCATGGCGCAAAGGCCTTGGCAATATCGGCGTCAGGCGATGCGGTGTACCCAGCCGTGGCTGTCGGCAGCTTCGCCGCGCTGGATCGAGACGAGGCGCTGGCGCAGCTTCTGCGTGAGCTGGCCGGGGCCGCCACTGCCGATCGTGAAGCTCTCGCGTTCGCTGGTGACCTTGCCGACGGGCGTGACCACGGCGGCGGTGCCGCAGGCGAAAGTTTCGGTGAGCGCGCCGGAATTCGCATCGGCCTGCCACTGCGCCAGCGAATAGCGCTCTTCACGCACGGTGAGGCCTTCCTCGCGCGCGAGCTTGATGAGGCTTTCGCGGGTGATGCCGGGCAGGATCGTGCCGCCGAGCGGAGGCGTGACGAGCGAGCCATCGGCGAAGACGAAGAACAGGTTCATGCCGCCCAGTTCCTCAATCCACTGGCGCTCCACCGCATCGAGGAACAGCACCTGATCGTGCCCGCGCGAGAAGGCTTCTGCCGTGGGGACGAGGCTGGCGGCATAGTTGCCGCCGCACTTGGCCGCGCCCGTGCCGCCGGGCGCCGCGCGGCTGTAGTCACTCACCCAGAGCGAGACGGCAGGCGCGCCCGACTTGAAGTAGTTGCCCGCCGGGCTCGCGATCACGAGAAAACGGTATTGCTTGGAGGGGCGCACGCCGAGGAAGGCCTCGCTCGCGAACATGAAGGGGCGCAGATAGAGCGAGCCGCCTTCGACGGTGGGGAACCAGTCCTTGTCAGCCTTGACCAGTTCCTCGACCGCCTTGACGAAGAGGCCTTCGGGGATCGTGGGCATGGCGAGCCGCTCTGCCGAGGCGTTGAAGCGTGCGGCGTTGGCCTCGGGGCGGAACAGGGCAATGCCGCCATCGGCGAGGCGATAGGCCTTCAGCCCTTCGAAGATTTCCTGCGCATAGTGGAGCACGGCGGCGGCGGGATCGAGTGCGATGGCGCCGTAGGGGCGCACTTCGGCGCCGTGCCAGCCTTGGGCTTCATCATAGAGCACCGAGACCATGTGATCGGAAAAGGTCGTGCCGAAGCCGGGGTTGGCGAGGATTTCCGCGCGTGCCGCTGGCGCCATGGGGGCCCGATGGGGAACCTTGGCAAAATCGAACGGGGCAGCGGTAACGGGCGTCGCCATCGGGGCGGTCCTTTGGGAATAGTTAGGTGCGCGACGGTCCGTGAACGATTGTTGCGCAGGACGCAAGAGATTTGCAACAAATGTGAAGGGCCGCTTCCGGCAATCGGAAGCGGCCCTTCGCATGGTCAGCGGCCGGAAGTGCCGCCCACGGATGCCTTTATCGCTGACTGGTGATTAGCGATAATGCTCCGCGATGCGCAATGCCGACCCCTCTGCTGAACCATGAGACATCGGATCACCTCCTTTCGCGCTGTTGAGCCAAGTTGCCGCCTCCCGATCTCGAAGAAATCGGTGAACGGCTCAGCCGGAGGGTTGCAGCCCTGCACCGGCCTTGAACTGGAATGTGATTCATCCCGGGGCCAAGAACAAGTCTTGCATTGAAATTTTTTGCGGTCAGAAATGGGGCTTCGCGCTCGGGCTAGTGGATAAGTCGCACTGGCCCAAGTCACACTGCCCTAAGTCACACCGGCCCACGCCTGCTCAGCGGCAATCCTCGATCACCCGACCCAGTTCAGACCATGCCGGCAGCAGCAGCGTCTGCGCGCCGCCCATCTCCAGCATGAAACGCCCCCGGCTGAAGGCGATGGCATCGAGCAGCGGATCGCGGACAGCGAGCACGATCTCAAACGGCACCGCCGCGTTCTGGGCCGCGCCCGCAGCACCTGCCGGAACCGCGGAAAGGCGCCGCACGGTGCTGCTGGTGGTGATCGTGGCGGGCACTTGCCCGGCGCCAAGGCCCGGCCGCTGCAGCACGAGCGCGGGGCGGCTCCGGTCGCAGCGCAATGTCAGCAAGGCGGCTGCGCCCGGCTGGCCGAAGCGGACAGCGCTTCCGGTGGTTTCTGCGGCGTAGCTCCAGCTGCCCGCCGTTTGCGGCAGATCACGCCAGTTTGCGGTGTTGGCGCTTGGCAGCGACGCAGGAGGCGGGTCGGGGCGCGTGAGGGCCGGGGGGCGATAGGCGGGCGGGGGAATGGCCGCACCGCGCGGCGCCGGGGACGGCTGCGGGGGCGAGCCCGAGCAGCCGGCGAGCGCCAGAACCGGTGCGATCAGGAAAGCCGCTGGCAGAGCCTTGCAGTTGATCTTCATGCCCCGGGTATGGAAGAGAGCGGCGGTGACCTCAAGCCATCCTTCACGCGTGCCGGGCAAAGTATCGGCCAAAGCGAAAATCCGTATCGACCAGCTGCTGGTCGAGCGCGGCCTTGCGGAAAGCCGCGCGCGTGCGCAGGCGCTGATTCTGGCAGGCCATGTCTATTCGCTGGAGACCAAGCTAACCAAGGCGGGGCATACGCTGGCGCCTGATGCGCCGCTGGAAGTGCGCGGGCGCGATCATCCGTGGGTTTCGCGCGGGGGGATCAAGCTGGCGCACGCGCTGGAGCATTTCGCGCTCGATCCGGCGGGCGTGACCGCGATGGACATCGGCAGTTCGACCGGCGGGTTTACCGATGTGCTGCTCACGAACGGTGCGGCGCATGTCTTTGCGGTCGATTCGGGCACCAACCAGCTGGCATGGAAGCTGCGGCAGGACCCGCGCGTGACGGTGCTGGAGCAGACCAGCGCGCGCATCCTGACCCCTGCGCACATCGATCAGCCAGCTACCTGGGTAGTTTGCGATGCTAGCTTCATTGCCCTTCACAAGGTGCTGGAAGTGCCGCTGGCGCTGGCGGCGCGGCCGACGCGGCTGGTGGCGCTGATCAAGCCGCAGTTCGAAGTGGGGCGCGGCGAAGTGGGCAAAGGCGGCGTGGTGCGCGATACGGCGCTGCACGAGCGGGTCTGCGATGAGGTGCGCGGATGGCTGGAAGGCAAGGGCTGGGCGGTGCAGGGCATTGCCACCAGCCCGATCACGGGCCCCGAAGGCAACGTGGAATTCCTGATTTCGGCCGAGCATTCAGGCTAGCATCGGGCAATGCGAGGGGAAACGCCTGCGGACATTGCCTAGTCGCTTCTGCCTCGCCAATATCGCGCCCGAATATTGGTCGCGAATCGCTTTTTACCGGGCTCTGCCCCGGGGAGACACTTCGAGCACATGCGTTACCTCGCCTCTCCCGCCCAGCTGCGCGCCAGCTTGCTGCGCTGGTCGCTGTTTACCGTGCCGACTGTGCTCGGGCTCGGCTTTCTTTCCAGCATCGTTGCTGATGCGGGGCCGGAAAATCCCTGGTTTGCCGCGCTGATGAAGCCCTCGCTCTATCCGCCGCCGGCAACCTTCGGGATCGTATGGTCGGTGCTCTATGTGCTGATCGGGGTGGCACTGGCGATGGTCGCCTCCGCGCGCGGCGCGCCGGGGCGGGGCATTGCGGTTGCACTCTTTGCGGCGCAGCTGACGTTCAATCTCGCGTGGAGCCCGGTCTTCTTTGCGATGCACCAGATGAGCACGGCGCTGGGCATCATCATCGTGATGATCGTGCTGACGCTCGCGACGATCGCGCTGTTCTGGCGCGTGCGGCCCACTGCGGGGGCGCTGCTACTGCCCTATTTGGCCTGGATCTGCTTTGCCAGCGTGCTCAATTACCAGTTCCTCGCGCTCAACCCTGCGGCGGAGGGGGCCGGAGGCAACGGTGCATCGGTGCGGGTGCAACTGTGATTTTGCCCTGGTTCACGCCTTGCGCCGCGCGGCATGAAGGGCCATCTGCCACGCAGTGAATTCGTTTCGAAAGCCAGGGCCATGCAGACCGAGAACCCGATGATCGCCGATTTCGTCAAGCTGCTCAACAGCGCCGCAGGCACGCTGGCGGGCATGGGCCGCGAAGCGGGCGAAACCGCGCGAGAGAAGCTGCGCGAAACCTTTGGCGGCATGGACTTTGTCAGCCGCGAGGAATTCGAGGTGGTGAAGGACATGGCCACCGCCGCGCGCGAGGAAGCCGAGGCGCTGAAGGCCCGGATCGAGGCGCTGGAAGCCAAGCTAGGCGGCTGAGGCCTGAGGTCCTCATCCAATCAATCGTCATTGCGAGCGTAGCGAAGCAATCCAGAGCGCTGTGCGCGACGCTCTGGATTGCTTCGTTACGCTCGCAATGACGACGAGTGGGGAGAGTGAGGGGGGGCTTAAAGCCCCGCCGCCTTGAGCGCCTGATCCAGATCCTCGATCACATCGTCAGGGTCTTCGAGGCCGACGTTGAGCCGCAGCATCCCTTCCGTCACGCCCATGTCGGCCCGCGTTTCGGCGCCGACGCCGTGGTGGGTGGTGGAGGCCGGGTGGCACATCAGCGAGCGCGAATCGCCGATGTTGTTGGAGATATCGACCAGCTTCAACGCATCGAGCAGTGCGTGGGCCTGCACGCGGCCGCCGGGGACTTCGAGGCTCATGATCGAGCCGCCGGCCAGCATCTGCTTCAGCGCCAGCGCGTGCTGCGGATGGCTCGGCAGGAACGGGTAGCGCACCGTGGGCAGGCGGCTTTCGATGAAAGCCGCGACCTTCAGCGCGTTCTCGCTCTGGCGGCGGATGCGCAAGTCGAGCGTTTCGAGGCCCTTGAGCACGACCCATGCGTTGAACGCGGCGATATTGGGCCCGGTGTTGCGCTGGAAGGGCAGGAGCTTGCCGTCGATGAACTCCTTCGAGCCGGCGACGGCGCCTGCCAGCACGCGGCCTTGGCCGTCCATCATCTTCGTGGCCGAATAGGCGACCACGTCCGCGCCGAAATCGAGCGGGCGCTGGAGCGCGCTGGTGGCAAAGGCGTTGTCGACCACAGTGGTGATGCCGTGGGCGCGGGCAAGGGTGCAGACGTGCTCCAGATCGACGAGGTCCATCGTGGGATTCGCCGGACTTTCGAAGAAGAACACCTTGGTGTTGGGGCGGATCGCGGCTTCCCATGCGGCGTTGTCGCCCGCGTCGATCGTGGTGCCCTCGATGCCGAAGCGCGGCAGGAGATTGTCGATCAGCCAGCGGCACGAGCCGAACGCGGCCTTGGCGGCGACCACGTGATCCCCGGCCGATAGTTGGCAGAGCAGCGCGGTGGTCATCGCGGCCATGCCGCTGGCCTGTGCGCGGCAGGCTTCGGCGCCTTCCAGCAGGGCGATGCGTTCTTCGAGCATCCGCACCGTGGGGTTCTGCAGGCGCGAATACGTCATGCCATCGTCTTCGCCGGCAAAGCGCGCAGCGACAGTTGCGGCATCGTCGTAGGAATAGCCCGAGGTGAGGAACAGCGCCTCGGAGGTTTCGCCCATCTCCGAACGCCAGGTGCCCCCGCGCACGGCCTGCGTTGCGGGGCGCCAGGTGGCGGTGATCGAGCGGTCTTGTCCGGTGGTGCGTTTCATGGGGCAGAGCCTTAGTTTTGCAGGCGCGGCGGTGCAAGCCGCACCATTGCCCTACAAGTGCCAAGTGGCGTATGCGCGCCCGGTCCATGTCCGTGCTGTCCCGCATCACCACGCCCTTTACCGGCCCGCGCCGTGCGGATGGCGATCCGCTGGTCTGGTGCGCCGCGATCACGCTGGGCTTTCTGGTGCTGGTGCTGCACCGGCTGGGCACGCCTTCGAAGATCATGTTCGATGAGGTGCATTATCTCCCCGCCGCGCGCCGCCTGATCGCGCTGACCAGCCGGCTGAACCCGGAGCATCCGCTGCTCGGCAAGGAGTTCATTGCGCTGGGCATGATGCTGTTTGGTGATGGGCCGTGGGGCTGGCGGCTGCCCAACGCGCTGCTCGGCACGCTGGGGCTTTATGCCGCGATGCGGGCGATGTGGTGGGCGAGCCTTTCGCGCAGCGCGACGCTGCTGTTCGCGCTGCTGTTTGCGACCAACTTCATCTGGTTCGTGCTGAGCCGCATCGCGATGCTCGATATGGCGATGGCGAGCATGATGGCCTGTGCGTTCTGGCAGGCGGCGCTGGCATTCAGGATGGGAAGTGAAGGGCGCAAGGGAACCCGCGTTCATCTGGCGCTGTGCGGCGTGTTTCTTGGGCTATCGCTGGGCGGCAAGTGGAACGGTGCGCCGCTGCTCGCGCTGCCGGGGCTGCTGTTTGCGTGGGACCGGTGGTGGGCGCTGGCCGGACGGCGGCGCGGATTCCTGATCGCGCGGGATGCAGGACCGATACCGGGGGTTTCGCTGCTGGAGGCCGGGCTATGGCTCGGCGCATTGCCGCTGATCGCCTATTTCGCGACGTTTGCGCCCGCGTTTTTCTACAAGGTGCAACCGCTCAGCTTGCGGGGGCTGATCCCGTGGCAAAGCTATATGCTGCAGCTGCAGGACAGCGTGGTGAAGCCGCATCTCTATCAAAGCCGGTGGTGGCAGTGGGTGTTCAACATCCGGCCCATCTGGTTCTTCTATGCGCCGTGGGACGGGGCGCAGCGCGGGGTGCTGATGATCGGCAATCCCTTCACGATGCTGGCGGGGCTGCCCGCGCTGCTGCTGTGCCTGTGGGCAGGCTTGCGGCAAGGTGACCGGCTGCGCGGGGCGGTGGTGGTGCTCTATGTCGCCAGCCTGATCTTCTGGGCGATCAACGGCAAGCCGGTGCAGTTCTACTATCACTACGCGCTGGCCAGCGTGTTCCTGATGGCGGCGTTGGCGATGGTGCTGGCCGGGTGGTGGGAGCAGCGGCGGCGCTGGCCTGCGGTGCTGAGCGTGGCGCTATCGGCGATGCTGTTTGCGGGGTTCTACCCGATCCTTTCGGCAGGGGCGCTGCCGGGGAAGAATTCGTATCGGGATTATACGTGGCTGGATAGCTGGCGGTAGAGTGATTCCCCTGCCTCTACGTTCGTCACCCGCGAGCGTCGCGAAGTAATACAGAGGGGTGCGCGCTGGCGCTCTGGGCTCGCAATGACGCGGTTAGGGCCGGATCTAGGTCAGGGTTGGTTCGGTTGCACTGCAAATTGCGGTGATGAAAAGCCCCTCCGTCAGCCCTGCGGGCTGCCACCTCCCCATTTGCACTTCGTGAAAATGGAGAGGGAAAGCCTCAGTACTTGCCCCAGACGAACTTGCTGGACAGCGCGAAGTTCCACACCGAACCCACGACAATGCCGACGATGGCGGCGGGATAGGCGTGGAAGCCCATGCGCATCAGCGCGGCGGCGGCGCCCACGTTGGCGAGGAGGCCGACCGAGCAAGTGAGGGCAAACTTGGCCCAGCCGCGCACCAGCGGCACGAAGCCGCGCAGGCGCTTGTCGGCATAGGTCAGCTCGTTGTTGAGCATGAAGTTGAACGACATCGCGACCACCGCGGCGGAGGTCTGCGCGATGATGAATTCGATCTGGTCCGACCAGTTGTGGTAAAGGATCTTCTGCCCGAACGCGCCGAGCACCGAGGCGAGGATAGCCATGTGGACGATCACGCCGAGCGCGCCGATCGTGCCGAACAGGGCAAAGCGCGTGGGGATGATGCGGCCCAGCCACTTGTCGTAAAGGCCGATCAGGAATTCGAACACCACGGTGCGATCAAGCTTGCTCTCGCCTTCGGCGCGGGCGGCAAAGTTCAATGGGAATTCCTTGACGCGCAGCGGTGCATCGACCGTGGCGAGAATATCGAGCAGGATCTTGAAACCCACGCCCGAGAGGCGGTGCGCATCGGCGCGCAGGGTTTCGGCGCGGAGCATGAAGAAGCCGCTCATCGGATCGGAGAGCTGCACCCCGGTCACGCGGCGGGCGATGCGGTTGGCAAGGCCGGATGCCTTGACCCGGTCTGGCCGGCCCCATGCCTCGGTGCTCGCGCCTTCGGCAAAGCGCGAGGCATAGGCGACATCGTATTCGCCGCCCTGCACCGCTTCGAACATGCCGGGCAGCAGCGCGGGATCATGCTGGTGATCGGCGTCCATCACCGCGACGATGGGGGCAGCGGTGGCGCACATGCCTTCGATCGCAGCGGAAGCGAGGCCGCGCCGGCCGATCCGCTCGATCACCCGCACGCGCGGATCATCGCGGCCGATGCGGCGCGCTTCTTCGGCGGTGCCGTCGGGGCTGTTGTCGTCGACGAAGATGGCTTCCCAGGCGAGGCCCTTGAGAGCCGTGTCGAGCCGCTCGACCATCGGGGCGATGTTCTTGCGCTCGTTGAACGTGGGAAGAATGACAGCAAGTTGCAGCATGGCCGCGCGCTTACAGCCTTGCGAGCACCGCGTCACCAATTTCCGTGGTGCCCGCGCTTCCGCCAAGATCCCGTCCTAGCACACCATCGGCCAGCGTCTTGGCTACGGCCGCCTCGATCCGGTCCGCCGCATCGGCCAGGCCAAGCGAATGGCGCAGCAGCATGGCGAGCGACAGGATCGTGGCGATGGGATTGGCAAGGCCCTTGCCGGCAATGTCAGGTGCGGAGCCGTGGATCGGCTCGTAAAGGCCGAACGTGCCGTATGCGGTCTGGCGCGCGCCGAGCGAGGCGGAGGCGAGCAGGCCGATGGAGCCGACGCACATGCTGGCCTGATCGGAGAGAATGTCGCCGAACAAGTTGCCTGTGACGACGACGTCGAACTGGCCGGGGCTCTTCACCAGCTGCATCGCGGCGTTGTCGACGTACATGTGTTCGAGCGCGACGTCCGGGTATTCCTTGGCGACTTCGATCACCACATCGCGCCAGAGCTGCGAGGTTTCCAGTACGTTGGCCTTGTCGACCGAGCACAGCCTGCCGCCGCGCCCCTGCGCCGCGCGGAAGGCGACATGGGCGATGCGGCGCACTTCGCTTTCGCTGTAGGACATCATGTCCCAGCCTTCGCGTTCACCGCTGGCGGTGGTGCGGAAGCCTTTCTCGCCGAAATAGACGTCGCCGTTCAATTCGCGCACGATCAGGAGATCGATGGCGCCCGCCACTTCGGGACGCAGCGCGGAATGGCCTTCGAGCCCGGCAAAGACCTTTGCGGGGCGCAAGTTGGCAAACAAGGTCAGCGCCTTGCGCAAGCCGAGGATCGCCTGTTCGGGGCGCAAGTGCCGCTCAAGCGCGTCACACGTGGGATCGCCGACCGCGCCGAACAGCACGCCGTCCGACGCTTCGGCCAGTGCGAGCGTTTCGGGTGGCAGCGGGTGGCCCGTGGCGTGATAGGCCACGCCGCCGACCAGCGCTTCTTCACGCGCAATGCCCAGATCGAGCGCATCGAGCACGCGCAGCGCCTCGCGGGTCACTTCGGGGCCGATGCCATCGCCCGGCAGAACTGCAATCTTCATCAAGCCATCCTCGGAAAAACCGGTCAAATCGCGCTGCCATCGATCCGCTTGAATCGCTCGATCAGGATGGCGCGCGCTGCCATACCATCGCGGCGCGGATCGGCAAGCAGGCGCTTTGCGAGGGAAAGGCCCTGCCGGTCGAGCCGGGCGAGCAGGCTGTCCCATGGCTCGTCCGCCGGGGGTGAGGCGGCGCGGCCATAGCCGATCTCCTGCAGGAGCAGCGCTTCATAGGCCGCCACCGCCCGCGCCCAGCCGCGTGCGGAGGGCGCATGGCAGATCGCATCGAGCACGGCTTCGAGCGCGCTGTGGACACCGGGGAAGGGCTGGCCTTCGGGCAGGGCCTGCGCGGTCAGATCGGTGACCCAGCCGATTCCGGCGCTGGCCAGCGGTTCGGTGAGCCAGGGGCCGCGGCTGGCGACAAGCTCCAGCCGGGCCGAGGGCAGCTGGGTGAGAGTGCGGGCATTGAGTTCGGCTTCGACCAGATTGCCCGGGATCAGCACCGGGCGCAGCACCCGTCCGCGCGCACCGGCGACATAGGCGGCAAGAAGGCCGTGGTCTGCGGTGAGGAGGCGCACCACCGCGCCATGTTCCCCGTGGGCGCGTGAGGCGCAAAGGATGGCGGGAGCCCTTATAAGCATTGGGGGTTCTGCATGGCCGGACCCGTGTGGATCGTATCACACTTTCCGGCAAGCAGAGGGTAGCTGCGAATCCCCCGTTGGAACCGGCGCCGATCTGGGGTAGCTTCTTCGCCATGAAACAGCTTTTCCAGCATGCCGCCATAACGGCCGGGGTGACGGTGCGTGTCGCTGTCAATTTCCTGCCCGAACAATCCCGCATCGATGCCGGTAAATGGTTCTGGGTTTATCACATCCGGATCGAGAACGGCTCAGACCAACCAATACGCCTGCTGACACGGCACTGGCGCATCACCGATGGCCGGGGGATGATCAACTACGTCGATGGTGACGGCGTGGTGGGTGAACAGCCGCTGCTGGCTCCTGGCGCAGCGCATGATTATGTCTCGGGCTGTCCGCTCGGCACGCCGCACGGCAGCATGGAGGGGCACTACACCATGGAGCGGGCCGATGGCTCGCTGATCGACGTGGCGATTCCCTACTTCCCGCTTGCCGCCCCCGCGACGGCCAACTGATCCTGCGGCAAACCCCATGAAGCCTCCGGCATGAAGCGGACCCACCTGCCGCTAAACGGCCTGCGCGTGCTTGACGCGGCGGCCCGGCACCTTTCGTTCACGCGCGCTGCGGACGAACTTGCGGTCACGCCGGCGGCGGTCGGCCAGCAGATCCGCGCGCTGGAGGATCTGCTCGGTGTCGTGCTGTTCCGCCGCACCACCAAGGGTCTGGTCCTGACCGACGAAGCGAGCGCCGGGCTCGATGCGATCCGCGAAGGGTTCCTGCGCTTCGAGGAAGGCGTGCAGGCGATGCAGGCGGGGCAATCGAGCCATGTCTACACCGTGGCCTGCCCGCGCGATTTCTTTGCAGCATGGCTCTCCCCGCGCCTTGCCGCCTTTCGCCTTGCCAATCCGGGGCTGCGTTTTGCGCTTGTCGGCAGCGATGGCGATCTCGACTTTACCGAGGCTAATCTGAACCTTGCGGTGCGCTGGGCGGAAGGGCCGGGCGATCTGGAAGGCATGGCGCTGGGCGAGCCCCTGATGCAGATCGTGGCAGCGCCGGAGGTGGGCAGCGATGCGCCGTGGATTGCCTGGCCCGGTGATCCGACGCCTGAGGGCTCCGTAAACGGTGAAAGCGCGCGTGAGACGCAGTTTTCAGTGGGCGATGGCGGCACCGCAATCAGCGCAGCTGCGGCTGGCCTTGGCAAGGCGCGCGTGCCGCTTATGCTGGCCGAAAGCGCTATTGCGGCGGGCAAGGTTGTCCCGATCGGTGAGCCCGAGCGTGGCCGCCGGTCCTACTGGTTGGTCGCCCCCTTGCCGCAGTGGCGCCAGAAGAAGGTCAAGGCGCTGGTCGCCGCGCTCTCTGGCACCACCGGATAAGCCCCGGAAAGGCCTGTTTCGCGTCCGTTGCGGGTCTTAAAAATCTCCCGTTTCGTCGTAATTTGCCCCGGCCGCTTGAGAAGCCGTTAACTCTCCACGCCGTAAACCGCCGCAATGGCAAGTGGCGGTTTCACACCTGGTCTGCGCGCAAGCGCAAGGCGCTGGGCGCGCGGTGGTATCCGCAGCCTGGGTTGCTATGGGCGCCATTGGCAGCAGCGACCGGGCGATGCCTTCACCGAAGCCTATGCCATCAGCGTATCGCACCGCGCGCCGTTGCTCTACCTCGTGGTGATCTTCAATACGCTGTTGGTTGCAGGCTGCTTCCGCGCCGCAGCGCCGCTGACGCTCGTGCTGATCGCTCCGGTCATCAGCGTCATCAGTGCGGTCCGCGCGCTCTATTGGCTACCAAGCAAGGTTGCGCGCCGCCCGGTCGAGCATCTGCGCCGGGATCTTCAGGACATGCAGCGGCTGGGCGGCTGGGCTGCGCTGATCTTCGTGTCGTGGTCGTTGGGGCTCTACCCCTATGGCGATCCGGGGCAGCGCGAACTGCTGCACTTCGTGATCGCAGTGACGATGTTTTCGGCCGTGCTGGGCATGGCCAATTCGCCGCAGACCGCCCTGCGGCTCGGCCTTGCGTTCACGCTGCCGTGGAGCCTGTTCCTCCTTGCCACGCGCCATCCCGATGCGGTTCCCATTGCGCTGGCGCAAGTGTTCGTCACCTTGATCCTGCTGGCGATGACCCAGATCCAGCATCGCGATTTCGTGCGGCTGGAGCTTTCGCGCCAGTTGCTGGTGCGGCGCGAGCGGCAGACGGCGGAACTGGCCAGTGCGCATTACCAGCAGGCGACGGTCGACCACCTGACCGGCGGGCGCAATCGCCGGGCGATCCTTTCCTGCCTTGAGGATCATCTCGCATCGCCGGGCGAGGGCGCGCAGCCTTGGCTTGCGCTGTTCGATCTCGACGGGTTCAAACATGTGAACGATACTTATGGCCACGCGGCAGGGGACCATGTGCTGCGCGCGGTCAACCAGCGCATTGGCGTGATCCCCGGGGTCACCGCGCATGGCCGGCTGGGCGGCGACGAGTTCGCCATCCTGTTTGACAGCACCTTCGATGCCGAGGCGGTCACCGCCGCGGCCCGCGTGCTTTCGCAGGCCATCCGCGAGCCGATTGCCTTCAACGGGGCGACGTTGCGGCTCTGCGGGTCGATCGGACTTCACCGGGTTACGGGCACCACGGCTTCGACCTGCCTCGAACGAGCAGACGCTGCGCTCTACAAGGCCAAGGAACTGGGCGACGGCGCGATTGTCGCGTTCGGGGCTGATGATGAACTTGCCCTGCAGCGCCGCATCGCGGTGATGCGCCAGTTTAACGACTGTGCGCTCGAGGACCGCCTGCGGCTGCTTTATCAGCCGATCTTCGATTGCCGAGATGGCCGGGTGGTGGGCATGGAAGCTCTGGCCCGCTGGTCGCCGGACGGGATCGAATGGCAGACCCCGGGCGAATTCCTCGCCATTGCCGATGCCACTGGCCGTACCGGCGAGCTTACCCGGCTGGTGCTGGCCCGCGCGATTGCCGAATGCCGCCCGTGGGAAACCGGGCTCGAAGTTTCGATCAACCTTGCCGCGCGCGACGTGGTACGCGAGGGCTTGGCCGAAACCATCGCGCAGATTGTCATCGATGCCGGGGCGAGCCCGTCCTCGATCATGCTCGAAGTGACCGAGCGCGCGCTCCAGATCGAACCGAAGCGCGCGGCTGCACAGCTCATCGCTTTCCGGGAAGCCGGTTTCCGCATCGCGCTCGATGATTTCGGGGCGGGCTGGTCCAGCCTCTCGCAGCTGCGCGATCTGCCGCTCGATCGGATCAAGCTCGATCGCGAGCTGGTCGGCGCGCTTTGCAGCGATCCGGGCGCGCGCGCGGTGACCGGCATGATCGTGGCGCTGGCCTGGCAGCTGGGCATCGGCTGCTCGATCGAGGGCGTGGAGAGCGAGGCGCAGGCCAATGCCGCGCGCGCGCTCGGCATCCATCTCATGCAAGGCTACCACTTCGGCCGGCCCGAACAGGCTGAGGAGGCGCTGCGCGCCTATGCGCAGCGCTCCGGCGCTTCAGCAATGCGTATCGGGTAGCGGCACTTCGCGCGGTGTTCCGGGCGGGTTGATGCGGCGGAACAGGCGGCCCTGCTCGCTCCACAGCACCAGCACCAGCGCGGCGAGGCCGCAGCCGAGGAACGCGAGCGCCAGCGGGCGCGCGGTGCCATCATAGGCAAGGCCGATCACCATGCCGAGCCCGGAGCCGATCACCATGCGCAGGAACGCCTGAACCGAGCTGGCCGCACCGGCCATCTGCGCGAACGGCTGCAGCGCGATCGAGCTGAAGTTTGCGCCGATGAAGCCCACCATGCAGATGTTGAGCGCGATGATCGGCATGAATTCTATCAGCGATTCATCGTGCCGGCTCGCCAGCCAGACTTGCAGCACGCTCAGCGCGAGCGAGACCAGCACCGCCGCGTGGCTGACACGGCGCGCGCCGAAGCGTTCCACGATGCGCGAGTTGAAGAAGCTGGCGAAGGCCATGCACAGCGCCGTCGCACCGAAGATCAGAGGGAACCAGGTGCCCGCGCCGAAGTGTTCTCCCACCAGCTGCTGCGCGCAGTTCACATAGCCGAACAGCGCGCTCAGGATCAGGCCGCCGCCCACGACATAGCCGAACGAGGCCCGGTTGGAGGCTGCGGTGATCATGTTGGTTGCGATCGATCTGGGCTGGATCGGCTGGCGATTGGCGGGATCGAGCGTTTCTTCCAGCCGCAGCCAGACCCACAGGCCCACGACCACTCCCATCACCGCCAGCAGCGCGAAGATCCAGCGCCAGCCTGCCACCATCAGCACCGCGAGCCCGATGGTGGGCGCGACCATGGGCACCATCATGAAGATGACGGTGATGGTCGACATCTGGCGCGCCATGGCATCGCCGCCGTGGCGATCGCGGATGATCGCGCTCGGCAGCACCGTAAGGCCCGCGCTGCCGATGGCCTGCAAGGCGCGTAGCACGAGCAGCGTGGTGAAATCGGTGACGAGCGCGCAGCCCAGCGAGAGCAGGATATAGAGCGCAAGGCTGCCCAGCAGCACCGGGCGCCGGCCATAGCGGTCTGCCAGCGAACCGGGGATCAGCGCGCCAAGCCCGCTGGAGATGAGAAATACGCCCACGATCAACTGCCGGCGATTCGGGTCCGCGATGTGCAGATCCTGCGCAATGCCGGCCAGCGCAGGCAGCATGGCATCGATCGCCAGCGCCTGCAGCGCCATCGACATGGCCATCAGCACCACGAATTCGCGCGGCCCCATATTGGGGCGGGCGGGGGCGCGCGGCGCAGCTGGCAAGGGGATGGTCATGGGGCCAGCCTATATGACGGGTGCGCCATCGTTCCCAGCGCTTTATGCTGCACTGCGAAAAGGGGTAGGGTGGGGCAATGTCCACGCCCCCGCCTCCTGATATCGACGACGAGGAAACTGCGCAGGGCCTGCGCAAGATCGTCCATATCGACATGGACGCCTTCTTCGCGAGCGTTGAACAGCGCGACAATCCGGCGCTGCGGGGCAAGCCCGTCGCGGTCGGCGGCTCTTCCGCGCGCGGCGTGGTGGCGGCGGCGAGCTATGAGGCGCGGGTGTTCGGCGTGCGTTCGGCGATGCCTTCGGTGCGCGCCGCGCGGCTGTGCCCCGACCTCATCTTCTGCCCGCCGCGCTTCGATGTCTACAAGGCGGTCTCGCGCCAGATCCGCCAGGTTTTCCTGCATTTCACGCCGCACGTCGAACCGCTCTCGCTCGACGAGGCCTATCTCGATGTGACGGACGACTTGCGCGGGATCGGCTCGGCCACGCGCATCGCCGAACTCATCCGGGCGCGTATCCGCGCGGAGACCGGGCTCACTGCAAGCGCGGGGGTTTCGTACAACAAGTTCCTCGCCAAGCTCGCCAGCGATCAGAACAAGCCCGATGGC
This sequence comes from Sphingomonadaceae bacterium, assembly GCA_947453945.1. GTDB lineage: Bacteria > Pseudomonadota > Alphaproteobacteria > Sphingomonadales > Sphingomonadaceae > Novosphingobium. The sequence continues at coordinate 6,459 of CANGJB010000038.1, read as the reverse complement.
CTGTGCGTGATCCGCCCGGGCGAGGGCACCGCGTTCGTGGCTGCGCTGCCGGTCAAACGGTTCCACGGCGTGGGCCCGCGCGGGGCGGAGAAGATGAGCGCGTTGGGGATCGAGACGGGCGCCGATCTTGCGGGGCACGATCTGGCGTTTCTGCGCACGCATTTCGGGGCGCAGGCGGACTATCTCTACCGCGCGGCGCGGGGCATCGACTTGCGCCGGGTGCGGGCGGACCGTCCGCGCAAGTCGGTCGGCGGCGAGCGTACGTTCGACCGGGACATCGGTTCGGGCGCAGCGCTGCGCGAGGCGCTGGAGCGGATCATCGGCATCGTGTGGGAGCGGATCGAGCGCAGCGGCGCGCGGGGGCGGACGGTGACGCTCAAGCTCAAGGACACGGAATTCCGCACGATTACGCGCGCGCGCTCGCTGCCGGGGCCAGTGCCGGACGAGGCCGCCTTTGCCGAGGCGGCGCGCGCGCTGCTCGATGGCGTGCTGCCGTTGCAGCAGCCGGTCAGGTTGATGGGGCTGACGCTATCGGCGCTGGAGGGCGAGGGCAGCCCGCCCGCTCCGACGGGCGGGGCAGAGGCGGGGCAGGGCTCCCTACCGTTCTGAGCCGGGCGGCACGGCGTGGGCCTCGCGCCGGATCGCAAGCGCCACATGCACGACCGATCCGGTTTCCGGCGGCAGGGCATCAAGCGCGAAGAACGCGGCCTCGGCAATTTCCCGTCCGTCGGCGCGGGGGGCGCCCGCAGTCTGCCCGGTGACGATTTCGACCCGGTTGGTCCAGCCGCCGGGCATGATCCGCAGATCAGCGCCGCACCATGTGCCGCCCGCCAACAGGCAGCCAGTTTCCTCCCGAAGTTCCCGCGCGGCGGTGGCGACTGCATCTTCGCCGCGCGCCAGACCGCCGCCGGGGAGCAGCCAGCGGTCTGGCTCGTGATAGCTGTGGCGCACCAGCAGCAGCCGGCCTTCAGCATCGAACGCCAGAACGCCGCAGCCGCGCACCTCGCGCCGCATCAGCCCCCAGAGCCGCAGCCGCACGGGCTGACCGATCCGCAGCACAAGCCGGTGCAGCCCAGGGGGCAGGCGCGAGAGCATGCTGCCGCGTGCTATCAGCCGAGGATCGAGCTCAGGAACCACACCCGCTGCTGGGCCTGATCGGTCCAGTCATCGGCGATCCCGTCGGTCGCGTTGTCGCCCGCTTCGGAAGCTGCGGCCTTGGCGGCGCGGATTCGCTCCACCAGCGCCGCGTTGTCATCACGCAGAGCCTTCACCATGGCCATGGCATCGAGCCCGGTGCGGTTATCATCGGCGATGGCGGTGTGCCCCGCGATGGCGCCGATCGAGGTGAGGGTGTTGCCGCCGTTCTTGCGCACACGCTCGGCAATGAGGTCGGTCAGCGCGAAGATCTCGGTCGCCTGCGTGTCGAACAGCAAGTGCAGATCGTGGAACTGCGGGCCCTTCACGTGCCAGTGGAAGTTCTTGGTCTTGAGATAGAGCGCGAAGCAATCGGCGAGGAGGCCGTTGAGCGTGTCGTTGAGCGCCTTGGTTGCATTGTCACCGGGCATGTCAGCATCTTTCTCTGCGAGTCTTACGTATGGTTCTCATACACTTGTCAGGCTTTGAAGTTTCACAGGAAATACGCGTCTGAGTGATCGCCCAGATCGATCACGACGGGCTCGATCAGGAGGGGATCGATCAGGAGGCCGGCTGGCGGGGTGCCAAACGCAGTACGGCGGCCCCCGCCAGCGCCGACAGGATAGAACCTGCCAGCACGCCCAGCTTGGCGTCCTCGATCAGCTGCGGTGTGTGAGCGAAGGCCAGCGCGCCGATGAACAAGCTCATCGTGAAGCCGATGCCGCACAGCAGCGCCATGCCCCAGAGATGGAGCAGGCTTGCGCCGGCTGGCCGCGCGGCAATTCCCAGCCGTTCGCAGCCCAGCACCGCGAGCATCACGCCGGCCTGCTTGCCCAGGATCAGCCCAAGCGCGATCCCCAGCGGAAGCGGTGCCAGCAAATGGCCCGAGGATAGCGCGACGCCCGCATTGGCAAGGCCGAACAGCGGCACGATCAGGAATCCGCTCACGCCGACGAGCGCGTGTTCCAGCCTTAGCAGCGGGCTGTCGCCCCGGCTGTCGAGCCGGACGGGGATGGTGAAAGCGGCGAGCACGCCCGCCACTGTGGCGTGGATGCCGGAGTGGAGCACCGCGAACCACAGCGCGGCCGCCAGCACCAGATAGGGTGGCAGCGCGCGGACACCAAAGCGGTTCAGCGCCGCCATTGCGCCTAAGAGCCCGATCCCGAGAATCAGCCAGCCCGGCTCGAGCGAGGCGGTGTAGAACACTGCGATCACCGCGATCGCGCCGACATCATCAACCACCGCGACCGTGAGCAGGAATAGCCGCACCGATGGCGGGACGCGGCGGCCGAGCAGCGCGAGCACGCCGAGCGCGAAGGCGATGTCTGTCGCGGCGGGAATGGCCCACCCGCTGCGCAGGTTTGCGTTTTCGTTAGTAACGAAAAGGTAGGCGAGCGCGGGCACGGCCATGCCCGCCAGCGCGGCGATCACCGGGAGGCGCCGGCGGGCGTTGTCTGCCAGCGCACCCATCACAAATTCTCTTTTTATTTCAAGGCCGACAACGAGGAAGAACACGGCCATTGCGCCGTCGTTGATCCAAGCGTGTAGGCTGTCCAGCCGGGAAATCGGGCTCCACGGCAAGGGATGGAGGAAAAGTTCGTGCCAGGCATGGGCCAGCGGCGAATTGGCGAGCACGAGGGCCAGAGCCGCGCAGGCCATGAGCACCAGCCCGGGGGCTGCATCGCTTGCCTTGAGCGCACTGCGAATGCCGCCAGACCCTAGGTTTCCCGCCATTCTCGAATCAATCCTTGGGTCTGACAGCGTTGCCACGATAAGTATTCAGGCGTATTTCGTTCTACGGGATAGTGCCTCTTGTGGCGCGAGGGCAAGAGAATGACGCCGTTTTACACGGCATTGGAGTGGCTCGGTCGAACTGAGCATGAGCTCCTTCTTTTCGCTGCGATCTGGTTCGCGGTGGGCTCCCTCGATGAACTTGGCGTGGACTTGCTGTGGTTCTGGCTGCGGCTGACCGGAAGGGTTCACACCGGCAAGGCCCCGACCGATGGCGATGCGCCGCTGCGCGGTATCGCGGCCGTGCTGGTTCCGGCCTGGCAGGAAGCCGCCGTGGTCGGCGCGATGCTAACCCACACGCTGAAATCATGGCCGCAGGCGGAGCTGCGCGTTTATGCCGGATGCTATCGCAACGATCCCGCTACGCTGACCGCAATGCTGGCTGCGGCGGGAGATTCGCGGCTGCGCATCGTGGTGCACGATTGCGCCGGCCCTACCACCAAGGCCGATTGCCTCAACCGGCTCTATGCCGCGCTGATCGAGGACGAGACGCGCGGGGGCTTCCGGGCTCGCAGCATCGTGCTGCATGATGCAGAGGACATGGTTCACCCGGCCGCGCTCGCGCTGCTGGATCGCGGGCTCGATGAAGCGGACTTTGTGCAACTGCCGGTGCGGCCGGAACCGCAGGCAGGATCGCGATGGATCGCGGGCCACTATTGCGACGAATTTGCCGAATCCCACGGCAAGGCCATGGTGGTGCGGGATTGGCTGGGGGTCGGCCTGCCATCGGCGGGTGTGGGCTGCGCATTCTCGCGCGCCTCGATCGAGGCGATTGCGCTGCGCCGCGGCTCGCCCGAACCATTCGCCGCCGAATGCCTGACCGAAGATTATGAATGCGGCCTGCTGGTCGGCCAGATCGGCGGCGCGGCCAAGTTCGTGCGCATGCGCGATGCGCAAGGGCGCCTGGTGGCGACGCGCGAGTTCTTCCCCGCCGGCCTCGGCTCCTCGGTCCGGCAGAAGACACGCTGGCTGCATGGCATCGCCTTTCAGGGCTGGGATCGGCTTGGCTGGAATGCCCACCCGCTTGAACTGTGGATGCAATTGCGTGATCGCCGCGCGCCGCTCACCGCCATCGTGCTGGCGTCGGCGTATCTGCTGCTGATCATATCGCCATTGCTGTTCATTGCGCAGCAGTTCGGGGCCTATGCGCCAAAGCCCATCGATCCCCTGCTGCGGCTGCTGCTGATCGCCAATCTGGCGGCGCTGCTGTGGCGCTGCCTGCTGCGCGCCGTCTTCACCGCGCATGAGTATTCGCTGGGCGAAGGGATCATGGCGGTGCTGCGAATGCCGCTTGCCAATGTCATCGCGATCATGGCCGGGCGCCGCGCGCTCTCGGCATATCTGATTTCGCTGCGCAGCGGCCGGGTGAAATGGGATCACACCATCCATCTCAGCCATCCAGCGCTTGTCGCTGTCCGCTGATCCAGGCTCTTGCCATGATCCCGCTCCGGAGCCCGGGGGAGTGCGGAGCGAGCGGCCCGAGGGGGCAACCAGTCGTTGCCCTCGCCATGATTCTGGCGATGTGGATCGCTGTGCGCATGACCTTCATCGCGCTCGACAGCGACCCGGCTGCGGGCCACACGCCCCTGATTGCGCAGCCCCAGAATGAAGGGGCCCTGCCGCCGCCCGCCCTGCGCGGCGCGGGCCGCTTCGGCGCGGCATCTGCGCTGCCAGCGGAGCCCCGCCGCCACCGCGCGCGGCGGGCCACGCTGGCCATGCCCTATCCTTCGCGCAGGAGCGGGGCGGGCGCCGTGACGGCAGACTTTTCCGAACCCGCTGCCGCGCCGTTCCGGTCCGAGGCAGCCAGAGAGGAACCGGGCGAGCGCAGCGGGATAGAGGCAGCGCTGGTGCCGGCGCAGGAAGCGGGGCCGATGCCGGGGCAGATTCTCGCGTCTGGCCCGGGCCTGACGCCAAGGCCATCCCGGCCCCGCTGGACGGCCGATGGCTGGCTGCTGCTGCGTGGCGGCGGCGGTGGGCCTTCGCTTGCCGCCGGTGCCGCGTCTTATGGCGGAAGTCAGGCCGGCGGCGTCCTGCGCTATGGGCTGGCTCCCTCCAGTCCGCTCAGGCCGCAGGCCTATGTGCGGATGTCGACCGCCATCGGCGGACCGGCCCAGCAAGCCGAGGCGGCGTTCGGCCTGATGGCCCGGCCGGTACGGCGCTTGCCGGTTGCCGTGCTCGGAGAAATGCGGCTGCAACAGCAAGCCGGTCCCTCGCGGGTGCGCCCGGTGGTCATGGCCGTGACCGAGCTGCCCCCGCTGGCTATGCCGCTTGCGGTCGAGGCGGAAGCTTATGCGCAAGGCGGCTGGGCGGGAGGGAGTGGTGCCACGGCCTTCTTTGATCTTGCCGCGACGGCACAGCGCCCGGTGCTGCGCCCGCTTCCCGGGATCCAGCTAAGCGCGGGCGGCGGTGTGTGGAGCGGCGGGCAGCGCGGCGTGGCGAGGCTCGATCTGGGGCCGCGCATTGAGCTTAAGGGTATGGTCGGCCCGCCTTCGCGCCGGATCGGGGTGCGGGTGGGGGTGGATTGGCGTTTCCGCGTTGCAGGGCGGGCCAAGCCGGGATCAGGCCCGGCGCTGACCCTGGCGGCGGGATTCTGATCGGGAAAACCCGGCACCAGCCGTTCCCAAGCGGAGACGGAGCGGCTAGCCTTGGTACAGGATGGATGTCTACCTCCCCATCGCGAATCTATCGGTCAATGGCCTTGTCATCGTGGCGCTCGGAGCGCTGACGGGGCTGCTTTCTGGCATGTTCGGCGTGGGCGGCGGTTTCCTGACTACGCCGCTGCTCATCTTCTATGGAGTTCCACCCACCGTGGCGGCGGCTTCGGCGGCAAGCCAAGTGACGGGGGCCAGCGTTTCGGGCGCGTTTGCCCATGCCCGGCGCGGCGGGATCGACTATCAGATGGGCGGCGTGCTGGTGGCGGGCGGGGTCATCGGCACGGGGTTCGGCGCGCTGCTGTTCCGCCTGCTGCAGGCGCTCGGCCAGATCGATACCGTGATCAACATTCTCTATGTGCTGATGCTCGGCGGGATCGGCACGCTGATGGCGCAGGAGAGCCTGGGCGCGTTGCGCGCCGAGCGGAGCGGCAAGCCGCTGCGGCCGCGCAAGCGCCGCCACCATCCGCTGGTCGCCAGCCTGCCGCTGCGCTGGCGCTTCTACCGCTCCGGGCTTTATATCTCGCCGCTCGCGCCGCTCTTGCTGGGTGTGTTCACCGGCATTCTTACGATGCTGATGGGGATCGGCGGCGGGTTCATCCTTGTGCCCGCGATGCTGTACATCCTCGGCATGGGGGCGGGCGTGGTGGTCGGCACCTCGCTGTTCCAGATCCTGTTTGTCACGATGGCGACGACGATGATGCACGCGCTCACCACGCGCGCGGTCGATATTGTGCTCGCGGTGCTGCTGCTCATCGGCTCGGTGACGGGCGCGCAAGTCGGCGCGCAGTTTGCGCAGAAGGCCAAGCCCGAGCATCTCCGGCTGATTCTTGCGGTGATCGTGCTGGCTGTCGCGGTGCGCATGGCGCTCGGCCTCGGTTAT
>CANGJB010000037.1 GCA_947453945.1 Sphingomonadaceae bacterium | reverse complement strand
TCTGCTCGAAGATTTTCTTGAGGAAATCTTCGCGCTCTTCATGGAATGAATCGTTGGCTGAAAGACACCTGACCGAGTATTTAAGTATATCCGGAAAATATTCTGGAATTCCACCATCATCTGATTGATCTGTTTGATTAAGTAAGTCGGATGATTTCTGAAAATACACCGCTAGATTTCCTTCAGAATTATTCACAAAATAAAACAAAGAAAAATAAACTGCGTAAATTATCAGATGATTAAATCTAATGGCTTTTAGGAAGTTGCATTTCAAAAATAGCTAGTTGTGGTGATATTTCTATATAGCATTTTTACGGTAAGCTTCATGGGGAAAGGTTTTTTGCATGCACCGGCGTGTTTCAGGCTTGCGGATCTTGAGCGCACGGTTGCGCCGCCGCGCCCTGATCGGGCGCAGATCGTTGGCAATGCAATGAGATCATGGGGCGGTGCAGGCACCCGCGGGGGTGCAGCGCTTCCGGATTTTTCAGAAAGCTCCGCCGCCCGCCGCTGGGCTTGTTGCAGAAGCCCTATGGGCTGAGCAGGTCTGCCGCCTGGAACAGTTTGACCACTTGCGCGATGCTGCGCAATTCCAGCTTGGCCAGTGCATTGGCGCGGTGCATTTCAACGGTGCGCGCGCTCAGCCCCAGTTGATGCGCGGCGACTTTGTTGACCGCGCCTTCCATCAGGATCTGCAAGACCTCGCGCTCACGCTGCGACAGTTTCTTGATCTGCACCCGCGCGTTGTTTCGGCATTGCTGCTCGGCCGTGGAAGCCGCGGCAAGGGTGAATGCCTTGTCGAGCAAGCGTTCAAGCACATCGGGATTGATCGGCTTTTCCAGAAAATCAATCGCACCCAGCTGCATCGCACGCACAGCGACCGCAATTTCGCCAAAGGCCGTCATCATGATTACGGGCCAGCCCATCGCCCGGTCTTTCAGGATGGGCAGCAGGTGCATGCCGTCGATGCCGGGCATCCGCACATCAAGCAGGATGGGCCCCGGAGCCAGCCTGCCCAACTGTTCGAGAAAAGCGGCTCCGCCATCAAAGGCTTGCACAGCAATTCCGGATGTTCCCAGCAGAAACTCCAGCGATTTGCAGATATCGCGATCATCATCGATCACATAGACGCGCGGCTCTGCTTCTTTGGAGGGGGCTGGTTCCCCCGAAGGCGGATCGGCCGAGTGTTCGTGCCGTGCCATGGTCTGTTCCAATGCTGTTAGGGCCGATTGGCAGGCCCGGACCGGCGCCGGTCGTTATGACATCAGTACATCACGCAGGACCGGCAAGATACCCCTGCCAGGGGGGCGGCAAGATCAGGCGGGCGTTTGCGTGCTTTCGGCAGGGGCCGGGCATGGCACCGAAAAGCAGAATTGCGACCCGGCTGCGCTGCTGTCTTCCAGCCAGATGCGGCCGCCATGTGCTTCGATGATCGTGCTGCAGATAGAGAGCCCCAGCCCTTTGCCGCCGTCCTTGGCCGAATTGGACCAGGCAAAGAGGCCTTGTGCCGCTTCAGCTGAAACACCGGGGCCGCAATCGGCAATGCAAAAGACCATATCGCCAGCATGTTGCTTGACAGAAACCGTGATCGCGCGGCGTCCTGTCATCAGCACGGCATCGCAGGCGTTGCGCAGCAGATTGATCAGGATCTGCTGGATCTGGATCCGGTCCGCGGTCATCACCACATCAGCGGGCATGCTGGCGACCATGGCAATATCGGGCGCAGCGGTCGCCCGAACCAGTTCGATGCATTCTTCCACCGCCGCCTTTATCTCGAACTCGGCCCGCACCGGTTCACGCATCCGCGAGATTTCGCGCAAGTTGCGGATGATGTCGGTTGCGTGCTGCGATGCCTGCTCGATACCTTGCGCGGCCTCGCCCATCGGGCTGGCTGTGCTGCTCACCAGGCGCTGGATGCCTGCGGCGTAGTTGATGATGGCAGTCAGCGGCTGGTACAGTTCGTGGGCCAGCGTCGTTGCCAGAGTGCCCATGGCGTTGACTTGCGTGTTGTAGAGAATTTCGGACTGCAGCGCGGAGAGGGCGGAGGCGCTTTCATGCTGCCGGGTGACATCATAGCCTTCGCAAAACAGCCCGGTGATTTCGTTGTCCGGATCGCGGACCGCCTCGAACAGCAGATCGACATGGCGTGTTTCAGGCTGGCCGGTCAGGTGATTGGCAATCGTCATCCGGACACTTTTGCCGGCATAGGGCTCGCCCGTGCGATAGACCTCATCGAGAAATGCGAACTGCGGATCGAAATCGTCCGGTAATGCTTCTCTGGCAGTCTGCCCGATGAGCTCGTCATGGCCGAAGAACCGCTTGAAAGCGGCGTTGGCAAACGTGAACTGGTGATCAGGGCCTTCCAGCACCGCAACGAAGCCGGGGGCATTCTCATAGACGGAATAGGTATCGCTCAGCTGGGAAACCAGCGGATGCTCGGGACCATCGTGTTCGATGAAGGAGAGGAAGTTCTGCCTGACAACCTGATTTTCATCGCGGACGGGACGCAGCAGCACTTGTGCGCGAAAGGTGCTCTGGTCGGCGCGGCGACACTCCATTTCCCAGCAGCCAGCGCCGCCGGCGGTCATCGCCGCAATGAGCGACGCAGCCTTGCTCGGATCGGCCATGCCCCCCAGCAAATCGCAAAGCGGCCGGCCCAAAATGCCCGCCTCGTTATAGCCGGTAAGCGTGAGCGCAGCGTTGTTGGCAAACACGACCGGATTGTCGGTCTCCAGCCTGTCGGTAAAGATCATGGGCATCCGGGTGGATTCGACAGCCACGACAAACGGCCCCATCGCCCGGTGGAACTGTTCCATGCGCGCCTCAGCAAACTGGCGCGATGTGCTGACAGAAAGCTCCATGACTATTGCAGAGTACGCCTATGTTGAGGGCTTGGGAACCGTTACTCCACATCATCCATTGGTGGGGCTTTCGCCAGGCGGGGCGATAGGCCTATCGCTTTGATCGCGGTGACCGATCCTTGTGGCAGGGGAGAAATCCCTGCTTGCATGAACGGCTTAGCGCGGGCCATTCATCGACCATCTAACCTAGACCCCGGGATTGCTCATGCTCCGCCAGACCCTTGCCTTGCTCCTCGTTTCAGCCCCTGTTCCCGTGTTGGCGCAGGCCGCGCCAGTTGCGGCGCCAGCATCAGCGGGCGATCAGCCTTCGCGGCTGTTTGCCGGCGCGGACTTGTTCGGCCTTGAACTGGCGGGCGACCCGCAGATCAGCCCGGACGGCACGCGCGTCGCCTATGTGCGCAAGTCGGGCGACGTCATGGCCGACAAGATGCGCGCGGCGATCTGGCTGATCGACGTGAAGACCGGCGAGCAGGTGCCGCTGGGGGCTTCCGGCTCGCAGGTCTCGCCCGTGTGGTCGCCCGATGGCAAGCGGCTGGCCTATGTAGGCGCTGAGGAGGGTGGCGCGCCGCAGCTTTATGTGCGCTGGGTTGAGAGCGGCGCGGCAGCGCGGATCACCGGGCTTCCGGATGCGCCTTCGAGCATCGCGTGGTCGCGCGATGGCCGCCAGATCGCCTATGTGATGCGCGTGCCGGGCGAGGCGACCAAGCTCGGCGCGGCGCCGCCCAAGCCCGAGGGCGCGAAGTGGGCCGAGCCGCTGGAGGTGATCGACCGGGTGACCTACCGCGCCGATGGCGGCGGCTATCTGCAGCCGGGCTTCGATCAGGCGTTTGTGGTTTCCGCCGATGGCGGGGCTCCGCGCCAGTTGACCTTCGGCAAGTTCGACGTTTCCGGGCCGCTTTCCTTCACGCCCGATGGCCGCACGCTGGTGCTTGCCTCCAATCGCCGCGCGGACTGGGAGCGCGAGCCCAACGACAGCGAGATCTTCGCGCTCGATGTGGCGAGCGGGGCGCTGATGCAGCTGACCAAGCGCTATGGGCCGGATCACGGCGCGGTGGTTTCGCCCGATGGCAGCCGGATCGCGTTCCTGGGCTATGACGACACGCGACTGAGCTATCAGCCCGATGCGCTCTACGTGATGGACCGCAGCGGCGCGAACGTGCGCGAGTTGACCGCGGGGCTCGACCGCAGCATCGAGGATGTGCAGTGGGCGGCAGACGGGCGCTCGGTCTATGTGTCGTATGACGATGCTGCGGTGCGCAAGGTGGCGCGGGTCGATCTTGCGGGCAAGCTGACCGTGATGGCCGAGGGGCTGGCAGGCGGCGGGCTGGACCGGCCCTATACCGGCGGCAGCTTCAGCGTCTCGAAGGGCGGGCAACTGGCCTATACCGGCGATGCCAGCGGCGGCGCACGCCCGGCGGACGTGTTCGTGGGCAAGCGGCAGCTGACGCGGCTGAATGAGACGCTGCTGGCCGGCAAGGCCATGGGCCGGGTCCAGCCGCTGGACGTGACCGCCAGTGACGGGCGCAAGATCGGGGCGTGGCTGGTCCTGCCGCCGACATACCAGCCGGGCACGCGCGTGCCGCTGGTGCTGGAAATCCATGGGGGGCCGCATTCGGCCTATGCGCAGGTGTTCTCGTCCGACGACCAGCTTTATGCCGCGCATGGCTATGCGGTGCTTTACACCAATCCGCGCGGCAGCACGTCTTATGGCAGCGACTTTGCCAACCTGATCGACAAGAACTACCCCAGCGACGACTACGGCGATCTGATGAGCGCGGTGGATGCCGCGATTGCCAAAGGCGTGGCCGATCCCGACAATCTGTTCGTGACGGGCGGTTCGGGCGGCGGCGTGCTGACCAGCTGGATCGTGGGCAAGACCGACCGCTTCAGGGCGGCGGCGACGCAGAAGCCGGTGATCAACTGGATCAGCGAGGCGCTGACCATGGACGCTGCGGGCTTCACCTCGCGCTACTGGTTCAATAAGCAGCCGTGGGAAGACCCGATGGCCTACTGGAACCGCTCGCCGCTTTCGCTGGTGGGCAATGTGAAGACGCCGACGATGGTCGTGGTCGGCAGCGAGGATTTCCGCACGCCGGTGAGCGAATCCGAACAGTATTACGCGGCGCTGCAGATCCGGGGCGTGCCGACCGCGCTGGTCAAGGTGCCGGGCGCGAGCCACGGCGGGTTCACCGCGCGGCCATCGCAATCGGCGGCCAAGGCTTCGGCGATCCTGGCGTGGTTCGACAAGTATCGGACCGATGCGGGCAAGCAGAAGTAGGATGCGGATCATCGGACGGCTCCTCCTTGCGCTGGCGCTGCTGCTGGGTCTGGCTGCGCCGGCATGGGCGGCGGAGCCGAAGCGGCAGGTGATCATCGATGACGAGGGCTTTGCCATCCCGCACCTGATGCTGCTGGAAGACCCGCGCGTCGAGGTGCTGGGGATCACCAGCGTCTCGGGCAATGTCTGGGCGAACCGGGCAACCGCGATGGCGCTGCGCGGACTGGAACTGACCGGGCACGAGAGCGTGCCGGTGGCGCAAGGCGCGACCTTTCCGTTGCTCAACAGCGAGGCGCGCACCGAGCGGTGGGAAGCGCTTTACGGCAAGCTGGTGTGGAAGGGCGCGTTCATGAAGCAGTGGGCCGAGCCCACGGCGCAGTCCACACCGCCTTATCACGGGCCGTTTGATCCGGTGGACTTGCCGTGGGGCAATGCGAAGCTGAAAGCGCTCAGCGAACCGGCGGCGCAGTTCCTGATCCGCATGGTGCGTGCGCATCCGCATAGCGTGACGATCATCGCATCGGGGCCGCTGACCAATCTGGCGCTGGCGCAGCGGCTCGATCCGGAGTTTGCCGGGCTGGTCAAGGAATTGGTGATCATGGGCGGGAGCCTTGCGCCAAGGCAGGTGCTGGAGGGGCGCTCGGCGGCCGATTTCGCGCGCGAGTTCGTCAATACGCCGCGCCGCGAGTTCAATATCCGCTTTGATCCCGAGGCAGCGAGCATGGTGGCCCATGCGCCTTGGGCCAAAGTGACGATCGTACCCGCCGATCCTTCTACCGCGACCCAGCTTTCACCCGCACTGCTGGAGCGTCTGGCCAAGGCCGCGCGCCCGGCCGTTGCGGCAATGCTGCGGCGGATGGAGCCGGGCTTTCCGATGTGGGACGAGATTGCCGTCGCGGTGTGGCTCGATCCTTCGATCGTCACGAAATCCGAGCACCTGTGGTATGATTTCGATGTGCAGTTCGGACCGGGATACGGCGACATGCTGACCTGGCACGAGGTCTATCGTCCGGGCCTTGATGAGGGGCAGGCGGATGTGGTGCTTGCTGTCGATGTGCCGCGCATGGAAGCCTTGATGGCCAAGGCGCTGGGCGAGCGCTGATCCGGCTTGGCGGGCGGGGCTGCTGCGCTCTATGGGCGGGTGAGACCAGCCGGAGAGGGCCGCGCCATGAATGCCAATCTCGTCGCCATTTTTCTTGCGCGCCATGCGGGGCACGAAGCGAAGCCTGCGTGGCTGTGGCAGGGGGAGGCGGTCTGCACCTTTGGCGATCTGCCGGCGGCCATCGGTCGGTACCGGGCGGCGCTGGTGCAGCTGGGCGTGAAGCGCGGCGACCGGGTGATGATCAAGGCGGAAAACTCGCCCGCTTTCGCGCTGACCTATCTGGCGGTGCTGGCCGCAGGCGCCATCGCGGTGCCGGTGAACCCGGCCTATACCGCCAGCGAGCTTGCCATGCTGATCGAGGATGCGGAGCCGGTGCTGCTGGTGCATGGCAGCGCGACGGCGGTGCCGGAAGGCGATGCGCCGAAGCGCGTGACGCTGGAGCCGGATGGCCTGGGATCGCTGCCCGCGCTGGCGGCGGGGCTGGCGCCTGATCTGGCGGTCGAGGCGATGGCCGAAACCGATCTGGCAGCAATCCTGTTTACCTCCGGCACCACCGGGCGGCCCAAGGGCGCGATGCTGATGCACCGCAACCTTTCCTCCAATGTCGCGGCGCTATTTGAGGCTTGGCGGTTTTCGGATGCGGATTCCATCCTTCACGCGCTGCCGCTGTTCCATGCGCATGGCCTGTTCGTGGCGCTGCATCTGGGGCTCTACAGCGCGGCGACAGTGCACCTGCTGGGCAAGTTCGATGCGGCGAAAGTTGCGGCGCTGCTGCCCACGGTCAGCGTGTTCATGGGGGTGCCGACGTTCTACACCCGGCTGCTGGAACGGGCCGAGTTCGGCCGCGAGGCAGTGCGCAATATCCGGCTGATGATCTGCGGTTCGGCGCCGCTGCTGCCCTCGGTATTCGCCGAGATCGAGGCGCGCACCGGGCACCGCATTCTGGAGCGCTACGGCATGACCGAGGCGGCGATGATCACGTCCAACCCCTATGCGCCGGATGGGCGGATTCCGGGGACGGTGGGCTATCCGCTGCCAGGCGTGGAGCTGCGCGTGGTGGGCGGCGAGGGGCGCGCCGAGCTGCCGCCGGGCGAGGTGGGCGAGATCGAGATACGGGGCCCGAACCTCTGCGCCGGATATTGGCGGCGACCGGAAGCGACGGCGGAAGCGATCGGGCCGGACGGGTTTTTCGTGACCGGGGACACAGGCTTCAAGGACGAGGGCGGCCGCGTGACGATAGCGGGGCGTTCGAAAGACCTGATCATCTCGGGCGGCTTCAACATCTATCCGGCGGAGCTGGAAATGGTGCTCGCCGAGGTGGACGGGGTGGCGGATGTCGCCATCATCGGCGTGCCCCATCCCGATTTCGGCGAGGGCGTGGTGGCGGTGGTGACGGCGGCGCGGCCTGATCTGGAACCCGCCGCCATTGAGGCAGCGGTCGAGATAGCGGCACGGAAAAAGCTGGCGCGCTTCAAGCAGCCCAAGGCGATCCGCATCGTGCCGGAGTTTCCGCGCAATGCCATGGGCAAAGTGCTGAAAGCCGAACTGCGGCAGCAGTTTGCGGGGCTGTTTTCAGGGGAGGGATAACCTGCGGGGACGGGTGGGTAGCGAACCTCCGTCCCCGCAGGTTATCCGCGCGGTTCGCCCATGCGCACCAGATCGGCAAGCATCCGGGTGGTCGGCGCGGGTACGCCCGCTTGCTCCGCCATGCGCACGATCGCGCCGTTGATCGATTCGATCTCGGTGCGGCGTCCGGCGAGCCGGTCCTGCAGCATCGAGGGCTTGTGCGCCTTGTGATTGGCCAGCGCGAAATCGATTTTTGCGAAGACCCGGATGGGATCGATCGGCACGCCGAGCGCGGTCGCGACGGCGATGGTCTCATCTGCAACGGCGGTGGCGATTCGGCGACCTTCGGCGCAATCGAGCCCGCCAACGGGCAGGCCGGTGATCGTCGAGAGCGGATTGAGCGCGGCGTTGAAGGCGACCTTTTCCCACACAGAAACGCGCACTTCCGGGTCCATGGCCGTGTTGAGCGCGCCCTTGTTGAGCGCGGCGGCGAGCGCTTCGGCGTGACCGTGAGCGCGCGCGTTCACGCCGCCCAGCCAGACGTGACCGACCCCGTGCGAGGAGACCAGCGCCGGGCCTTCGAGATCGGCGGGAAAGTCGGTCACGCCCCACAGCACGTGATCGGCATGGAACACCTCGGCAATCGCTTCCACGTTGCCCAGCCCGTTCTGCAGCGTGAGCACCAGCGGATTGTGCGCCGCAAGATGGGCGACCGAGCGGATCGCTGCCGCGCTGAACATGCCCTTGGTCATCAGCAGGACGAGATCGACGGGGCCTTCGACCTCGGCGGCGAGGCAGGCCCGGACTTTCGCGGTCATCGTCCCGCTGTCGTCGTGGAGGGTGATGCCATCGCGCCCGATCACGTCGAGCCGCGCCCGGTCCACATCGACCACCGTCACATCGAGCCCGCCTCCGGCCAGCCGCGCAGCCAGAAAACAGCCCATGGCGCCTGCGCCGACAATCGCAATCTTCGAGATCATGTTTCGGTCCTTCACGTGTACGCGCGAGTTTTCGGGGATTGGCCCCTCTGGTCAATGCCTGCCGGTCAATCCCGCATCGGCAGGCAGGCGGCGAACTGGCGCGCTGCCTGCGGCAGGAGGCCCGCGCGGCGGCGATAGAGCAGCACCTGGCGCTCGGTTTCGAGTGCGGGAACGGCCAACTGGCGCATGGTGCCGCTGGCGAGATGCGCCGCCACGAGCGGGCCCGGCAACCAGCAGAGCAGGCGACTGGCGGCGGAGACCGCGATCATGGTTTCGACCGAGGCCGTCTCGACCGGAACGGGCGGTGCGGGCAGGCCATGTTCGCGGAAGCGGGCGGCGAACTGGACGCGCGGCGTGGCGGTGGGGCCGGGCATGACCCAGCTTTCGGCAGCAAGCTCGGCCAGGGCGGGGCTATCTGCAATCGGGTTGCCGGCCGCGCAGAACACGCCGAACCGGTCGGTGTAGGCGCAGGTCCCCATGGCCTCGACCGCATCGTCTTCGAGCTGCGAGGCGGTGACCACCAGATCGACCTTGCGATCGAGCAGCGCGCTCAGCAGATCGCCGTCGGTCCCCTCGACCATCTCGACCGCGAGGTGGGGGTAGGCTTCGAGCAGGGCCGCGGCCGCGCGGGTTACCAGCGTGCGCATGACCGCCGCGACCGCGCCGATGCGCACCACCCCGCGCCGAAGGCCGCGCAAGGCATCGAGTTGATCGCGCGCTGCCTGCATCTCGAAGGCGAGGAGGCGCGCATGGTCGAGCAGGATTTCGCCCGCCGGGGTCAGGACCATGCCCTTGCTCTGCCGATCGAACAGGCGGTGGCCGAGGCGCTGCTCCATACCCTGAATCATCCGGCTGAGCGAAGGCTGGGTGAGGGGAATGATCGCGGCGGCCCGGCCCACGCTGCCGGTTTCGGCAACCGCAATGAAGGCGCGTAGCTGGCGTTCGTCAAATTCCATGCGCCTAACGTATGGATTTTCGCAAAGAATGCAATTGAGGCTATGGCCTGAACAGGGCACTCTACCCATCGAGGCTGGCGCATGTCCGGTCCGCCGGGAGAAACCATGTCAAGCGTTCGCGAAATCACCATCGGCCTGCTGCGCGAGCTTGGGATGACAACGATCTTCGGCAATCCGGGTTCGACCGAACTGCCGATGTTCCGCGATTTTCCAGCGGATTTCCGCTATGTGATGGGCCTGCAGGAAAGCGTCGTGCTCGGCATGGCGGACGGCTTTGCGCAAGGAACCGGGAATGCGGCCATCGTGAACCTGCACAGCTCGGCGGGCGTGGGCCATGCGCTGGGCAACTTGTTCACCGCCTTCAAGAACCAGACCCCGCTGGTGGTCACCGCCGGCCAGCAGGCGCGCTCGATCCTGCCGTATGAGCCCTTTCTCTTCGCCGAACGGGCGACCGAGTTTCCGCAGCCCTTCGTGAAATGGGCCTGCGAGCCGGCGCGCGCGCAGGATGTGCCGGCCGCCATCGCCCGGGCCTATCTCGTCGCGATGGAGCCGCCTTGCGGGCCGACCTTCGTCTCGATCCCCATCGACGATTGGGACCAGCCGGGCGAGCCCTTTGCCGCGCGCCGGGTCCATTCCGCCCGCGCGCCCGAAAGCGGCGCCATCGCCGAATGTGCGCAGGCGCTGGCGCGCGCGGCCCGGCCCGCGCTGGTCGTGGGCGCTGGCGTAGCGCGCGATGGCGCGTGGGACGAAGTGATCGCGCTGGCCGAGCAGCATCAGGCCGCCGTCTGGGTTGCGCCGATGTCGGCCCGGTGCAGCTTTCCGGAGAACCACCCACTCTTCGCCGGGTTCCTCACCGCAGGGCGCGAAGCCATCGTGGCGACGCTGGCGCGCCACGATTTCGTGCTCGCGCTGGGCGGGCCGATGAACCTCTACCATGTCGAGGGGCAGGGGCCGCATATTGGCGAGGGTACCGACGTCTGGCTGATTGGCGACAACCATGTCCATGCGGCATGGGCTCCAGTCGGCACCGCGATTGTCGCGAACACGCGGCTGGCGCTGGCACAGCTGCTTCAAACCGGGCCTGCCGCCGGGCGCACCGCACCTCAGCCGCGCGCGCTGCCGCCGGTGCTCGATGGCGCGGCCATGACCGATTCCTACGTGCTCCAGCGCCTTGCCGCGCTGCGCGAGCCCACGAGCGTGATCGTGGAGGAAGCACCTTCGACGCGCGGGACGATGCATGATTACCTGCCGATCGTGGCCAAGGACACGTTTTACACCTGCGCCAGCGGCGGGCTGGGACACGGCCTTCCGGCCTCTGTCGGCATGGCGCTGGCCCGGCCGGGCGAGAAGGTGATCGCGGTGCTGGGGGACGGGTCTTCGATGTATGCGATCCAGGGGCTCCATGCCGCGGCGCAGCTGGGCCTCCCCATCAGCTTCATCATTCTCAAGAACCGGCGCTACGAGGCGCTGCACAGCTTTGGCCGGTTGTTCGGCATGCAGACGCTGGTGGGGACACAGTTCCCCGAGCTCGATTTCTGCGCGCTGGCGGCTGGGCATGGTATCACCGGGCGCAGCGCGGCTGATGCGGCCTCGCTCGATGCGGCGCTGGCCTGGTCGCTGGCGGCGGATGGGCCAACGCTGGTCGAAGCGGTGATCGACTGAAAAGGGGCGCGAAACGATGGATGTGACACAGTTTGTGGACGACCGCCCCGCCGACGGGGTGTTTCGCGTCAACCGCGCGATCTTCACCGATGCTGCGGTGTTCGACCGTGAGATCGAGCGGATATTCGAGGGCGGCTGGGTGTTCCTCGGCATCGCATCGCAGGCCGAAAACCCCCACGATTTCTTCACCACCACGATGGGCCGCGTGCCTGTGATGGTGCAGCGCGACGGCGCGGGCACCTTGCGCGGCTTCGTCAATTCCTGCCCGCACAAGGGCGCGCGGCTGGCGCAGACGCGCGCCGGCAATGCGCGGCTCCATGTTTGCCCCTATCACAGCTGGAGCTTTGACAGCGCGGGCCGCAGCAAGGCCGTAAAGTCGCAGCGCGCCGGCTGCTATAGTGCGGCGTTCGAGCAGGACGATCACGGGCTGGCGGCGCTGCCGCGCTTTGAGGCCTATCGCGGGTTCCTGTTTGGCAGCATGGCCGCCGATGTTCCCCCGCTTGCCGACTATCTGGGCGAGGCGGCCAAGCTGCTCGATCTGGTGGCAGACCAGAGCGAGGAAGGGCTGGAGCTGGTGCCGGGGCAGGTGACCTTCACCTATGAGGCGAACTGGAAGTTGCAGCTGGAAAACTGCTCGGACGCCTATCATTTCACCTCGGCGCATCCTTCCTACATCCGCGTGCTGGAGCGGCGGCAGCAGGAACTGAGCGCCGACGTTGTCGCCTCGGTCTGGGAAAACAGCGACTACTGGAAGGAAGAAGCGCAAGGGGTTGCGGGCGGGAGCTACAGCTTCGCGAACGGGCATGTGCTCAACTGGGGCATCTTCGGGATCACCCCGGCGATCCCGCTTTATGAAAGTGCGGGCGCGCTGGCCGAGCGGCACGGCGAGGGCAAGCGCGACTGGATGTTCAACATGCGCAACCTGACGATCTTTCCCAATCTGCAGGTCGCGGAAAATGCCTCAAGCCAGCTGCGCGTGATCCGCCCGCTGGCCCCGGGCCTTACGGAAATGCGCACCTGGTGCATTGCGCCCAAGGGCGAGAGCGCCGCCGCGCGACGCCAGCGCATCCGCCAGTATGAGGACTTCTTCAACCCCACTGGCATGGCGACGCCTGATGACACTGTTTCCTACGAGAATTGCCAGATCGGCTATGGCGGCACGGTGGAGCCGTGGCTGCAAGGCTATGCGCGGGGGATGACGGCGACGGTGGAGGGCGGCAACCGCTTTTCCGAACTGCTGGGCATGAGCCCCGCGCGCAGCGTGCTGGCGGATTCGCAGCTGTGCGACGAGACGCTGTTCCACAGCTACTACCGCGCCTGGGCGCAGCGCATGGCCGGGGGAGATGCGGCATGAGCGCTGCGCTGACCCGCACCGAGGCCGAGGACCTGCTCTACCGCGAGGCCTTGCTGATCGACACGCAGCGCTTTGCCGAATGGCTGGAGCTGTTCACGCCTGATGTCGAGTTCTGGATGCCGGCCTGGCGCGACGAGAACACGACGACCGAGGATCCGGACCGCGAGCTTTCGCTGATCTACTATAAGGGGCGGCGCAATCTGGAGGACCGGGTGATGCGCCTGACGTCCGGCCTTTCGGTCGCTTCACTGCCCCTGCCGCGCGCGGTGCATCAGGTGACCAATGTTCTGGTGCTGGAGGCAGATGAGGCTGCGGCAACGGTCTCTGCCGCGTTCACCTGCCACCGCTTCGATGTGCGGATGAACCGGACCGACTGCTTCTTCGGCCGCTACGAATATCGGCTGGTTTTGCTGGAAGGTGCCTGGCGCATCGCCCGCAAGAAGATCACCTTGCTCAACGATACGATTCCGACGGTGGTTGATATCAATTCGATCTGAGCCGGATGTTCCTTTCGCCTGAAGGCGCGGGAGGCATCCTTACCCGCATCGTTGACGGGACCCGTGTGGATATTGCCAAACGGCACGATATTTCCTATATGCTGCCATAAGGAGACTCTCCGTGTTGGCACTGCAACCCGTTGATACTGTCGCTCCCGCGTTCCGGGCCGAGCCTGTGACGCAAGAGGAGGCGGCCGCGATGTTTCGCGCGGCGCTTGGCTTGTTCGGCAAATGGGGGCTCACCGACGAACAGGCGGCCACGCTGCTCGACATGCCGGTGCGGACCTATCGGCGCTGGAAGGCGGAAGGGCCGGGCCGTGTCTCGCGCGATGGCTGCGCGCGCCTGTCCAACCTGATGGGCATCCACAAGGCGCTGCGGCTCATCTTCGCGGAACCCCAGCGCGGCTATGGCTGGATCAAGGCGGACAACGATGCCTTCACCGGAGCGAGCGCCCTCGATATGATGCTGGGCGGAGAGCTTACCGATATCATGCGCGTGCGCCGCTATCTCGATGCGATCCGCGGTGTTTGGTGAGCGGCGCCGATAGCCTGCCGGTTAGCCCTGTGCGCTGGACAGGCGCTGTCAGGATCATCCGCAGCGCCTTTCCGCCGATCGACCTGTTCGAAGATATAGCTGATCCTGCCGACTGGCCCCTGCTGATATCCGCAGAGCAGAAAACCAATCCGCGCATCATGTCCTCGATCGGCAATCTGGACCTCGTGCCGGTGGAACGCCGGGTCGGCGGACCCGGTGCATCATGGCTGATGGCGCCGTTCACGCATGTCAGCGCGGACAGGCCCAGCCGTTTCACCGACGGCAGCTACGGCGTGCTTTATGTGGCCAAGGTCTTCGAGACGGCCCTGTTCGAGACGATCCACCATCATGCCCGCTTCATGGCCCGCACGGCCGAGGCGCCGGGCTGGACGTCGCAGTTCCGGGAGATCGTTCTTTCGATCAGCGCCGATCTGCAGGATTTGCGCGGTGCGGCTGGCCACCCTGCGCTGGACAGCGAGACTTACATGGCTTCGCAAGGCTTGGCCAAAACGCTCCGGTCTGGCGGGGCTGATGGGGTGGTCTATCCGAGCGTCCGGCACGCGGGGGGCGAATGCGCTGCGCTGTTCTATCCCGATGGCGCGGCCAATCCTGTTCAGGGGCGGCACCTCGATTATCACTGGGATGGCGCGCGGGTCGATCTGGTGCGGGATGCAGGATCGGGCGCGGTTTTTCGCGTGGTGGAGCTGCCCTGATCGCAAGGGGTTGCGAAGCGTTTCGCATGGTTCTGCAAGGTTGCAGCACCAGTTTGCCAGGGAGGGGAAGCTGGCACCCGCTGAGACCAGAGGGGAGGGTGCCAAGCATTTGAAATATTGGTCGGGACGAGAGGATTCGAACCTCCGACCCCCACACCCCCAGCCGCTAATTTGGGTGACCTCTAAGGCACCGAAAATAAACAAAAAACCTTGATTTTTCGGGCCTTATCTAGTATCTCCGTGGTGCTGTGGTGGTGCAAATTTTCCTGTTTTGTTCCGCTCCGTTTCATCAATTTGCACCACCACAGCACCATGGGATTTCGAGTTCTGCTAGACAGGTGAGGCCGCCCGATGCGCTCTGCATTGACCCAACTGGTTGTTGACAAGATCACGCCGACACAGCGGCCCGTGGAGCATCGCGACACGCGGCTCAAGGGGCTGGTCTTGCGGGTGACGCCGGG
Source organism: Sphingomonadaceae bacterium (assembly GCA_947453945.1). Lineage (GTDB taxonomy): Bacteria > Pseudomonadota > Alphaproteobacteria > Sphingomonadales > Sphingomonadaceae > Novosphingobium. Next base: position 12,632 of record CANGJB010000037.1, on the reverse strand, counting down.
CGGTGCGAAGTCTTGGTATTGTGAGTTCGCACGCGGCAAGCGCGTCTGGCTTGGGCGTGCCGATGTCCTCAGCTTGAGCGACGCGCGCGAGAGCGCGCGCGGAATTCTGGCTGAAGTCTTCCAGGGGATCGATCCGATCGAGGCGCGCAAGCCGAAGGCAGAGATGCCGACCTTTGGGGCGTATATTGAAGGCGACTACGCCGCCTGGGCGAAGGCCAGCCAGAAGGCCCATGAGCAGAACATCAAGCGGCTCAAGACTGCATTCAAAGCATTGCTCAAAAAGCCGCTCGACAAGATCAACGCACTCGATGTCGAGCGCTGGCGCGCCAAGGAGGTTGATCGGGGCCTCAGCAACCAGACGATCAACCGGGACATTGCCTCGATCAAGGCCTGCTTCAATCGAGCGGTCGATTGGGAGATCCTTCCCACGAACCCTCTTGCCAAGGTGAAGAAAGCGCGCGTCGATGACTGCCTCAAGGTTCGCTATCTCAGCGCAGAAGAAGAAGCACGGCTGCGTAGTGCGATAGAGGATCGGGAAGAACGCCGCCGCGCTGAGCGCGACAACCCATCTGCTCGAACTGGAGATCGCCCGTGCGCTGAAACCGCTCAGGCTGGAGCGGCTCGACCAACTGGAGGGCGCGCGGGGTGGTCGTCAGCGGTTCCTGCGCAATGCGCGCTCAGGCAGGGCCGCGTTGCTCGTCCCGGCCCGCAGTCTCCTGGCGGACGATGGCACCCGGATCACCCGCTATGAACTGGTCCGTCCGCTGAAGCGCGGCCATCTGACCGCCGAGCAGCTTGCAGAAAGCAGCTGGGAGCCCGTTGATGAAGCGACCTTCCGCACCGCTTGGCAGGCCGAGGTCGACGAAGCGCTGTCTTCGCTGAAGCGCGAGCGCTTGCATCTCGCGACTGGCCTGCTGCTACCCGTCTGGGACAAGCTCCCGGCGGATAACGTCCGGGTCAGTCGGATATCGGCCAGTGACGGTCGGTCGCTGTTGGGAAGAGAAGTGCCGATCCACGCTGTCGCAGACATTTGCGGCGCGCTGGGACTTGATGCCGCCCCGCAAATCGCACCGGAAGACCTTGTGCGGGCCGTGCTCGTCAGCGGGTGGCCGATGGCGGTCAAGGCGGGCGAAGCGCTCATGCTCAAGCGGAGCCTTGTCAATGGCTCGCAGCGTCTGGAATTGACCGGGTGGTCCGCCAGCCGGCTTGACTGGTACAAGGCCCAAGGCTGCTTCACCGAGATCATCCGCTTCCAGACCCGGCTGTTCGTTCCGCTCGAGGGAACTGCCGCAGTGCTGACGAGAATTTCCTTGGAGCCATAGGTCCTGATACCCGCCAAGCTAGAAGACATCCGCGATGTCCTTGCCGTCCTTGCGGCGCGGCATGACTTGCAGATCTAGGTCAAGCATTGCGATCACGCTGACGAGCGTGTCGAGCTTTGTTCCCGGGCTTCCGGTTTCTATGGCCGAGATCGTTTTCTGCTGCTTGCCGATCAGGCTGGCTAGCTGCTTCTGGGTCATTTTGCGCTCTAGGCGCGTGCTCTTCACGAACGCGCCAAGTTGGTTGGGCAGTCTGATGATCTGATCCGGGGGACGCTCCATCAATCGGGTTATACCCTATAGGGGATGGATCGACCGTATACCGTAGAGGGTATAATTCAGCTAGCTACCGTCGAGCTCAGATGCGGGCATCGGATTTGACGATCGTCTGTGATCATCAATGCAGCTTGATGTGGACAAAACCCGGTTTCGCGATCATCAAGCAGTGTAGCCATCTACAGACGATCATCAAAGGGAATGCCAGCGGTGCACTTACCTCAGATGATGGTCCAGGGGAGACGCCGTTGCCTGTTGCCTACCATGAGGGACGTTTTCCTCCAGCCAGACTTGATCTCGAAGCCCTGTTTCCCTTGGTTGGGCCGGCTAACGCTGCGATTGCGCGCTACGAGGGTGTCCTCGCAGGCATCCCCAATCCCGATATCCTTCTCTCACCCCTAACCGCCCGTGAAGCTGTCCTGTCCAGCAAGATCGAAGGAACGCAGGTGACCCTGGGCGAGGTCCTGGAGTTCGAGGCACAGGGACATCTTTTCGACGAAAGCACGCCAAAAAAGGCGGACGCCCGCGAAGTGCTGAACTACCGCGCTGCATTGCGCGAAGCGGAAAGCCTCATGGCGCAGTTGCCGCTATCTCAGCGGCTGATCAAGGCGACGCACTGCGTTCTTATGGATGGCGTCCGTGGCCGGAACAAGGACCCCGGCGAGTACCGCCGTATCCCCAACTGGATCGGGCCTGAGGGATGCACGATCGAGCAAGCCCGTTTCGTGCCGCCCGGAGCTGATCGCATCGACGATGCGATGGCACGTTGGGAAGCCTATATTCACGCAGCATCACCCGACCGTTTGGTTCAGCTCGCTATCGTGCATGCCGAATTTGAATCGATCCACCCATTCCTTGATGGAAACGGGCGCATCGGGCGGCTGATCATTCCGCTTTTCCTCTACGCGCACGGGCAACTCTCCCGGCCAAACTTCTATCTCTCCGAGTATCTTGAGGCCAATCGGGACGAGTACTACGACCGCATGCTGGCAATTTCCCGCGACGATGACTGGAGCGGATGGGTCGCGTTCTTCCTGCGTGGGATCATCACCCAGGCCGATGCCAATACGCGCAAAGCACAGGCCATCCTTGCGCTTCATCAGGACAAACGTGATCGGGTCGTGGAAATCACCCACTCGCAATATGCGGTGCGGGCACTCGATTGGATTTTCCAGCGTCCCATTTTCAAGACGCCGGACTTCATCGCTTCGGCGCAGATTCCGCCGGCAACGGCGCGGAAGATCGTCCGGGATTTGCGCGACAATGGCCTGCTGCGCGAACTGGTGCCAGCTGCAGGGCGTGCACCAGCGACGCTGGTATTCGCCGAACTACTCAACATTGCCGAAGGGCGGGAGGCCTTCTGACTGAAGGCAGCAGCGCTCCGGCATTTCGCTCGAGTTGCAGTGCATGCGCCAGCAAGGCTGGCAAACCATGAGAGGGGAGGGGGCTTTGCCCTGATTGAGCCCGTTAGGCGTCGATGGTCGGCGCACGCGAACGGCTCGCTTCAGGAGTGAAACCGATGTTCCAGACTATTCCTCTCGGCAAACTTGTTGCCTCCCCCCGCAATGTCCGCCGCCATGGCGATCCAGCCGCAGATGCCGAACTCAAGGCCAGCATTGCCGCCCACGGCCTGCTGCAGAACCTTGTGGTCCGAGCTGCGCCCAAGGGCCGGTTCGAAGTCGAAGCCGGTGAGCGACGTCGCCGCGCGATGCTCGCGCTGGTCGAAGACAAGGTCCTGCCGCGCGGCCACCTTTCTGCGGATCTTGCGCGGCGAGAAGGCTGTCACGCTCGACGATGCCGAGCGCGTGCTCGATGCGAGCGGGCTTGCCTCCAATGGTGCCCTGCTGCTCGCTATCCTCGGGCACGAGGATCTCGCAGTTGAATGGCTGGGTGAAGACGCGGGCGCATTCCTCGATCAGTTCCTCGCTGCCCTGCCGGTAACGATGAACGAAACGCTGGAACCCCGCATTGCCGATCTGCGCCCGCGCTGGGCCATCGGCACCTCGCGCCTCGTGGCGCGGCTGCTGGCCAAACACATCGATGATTTTGCCGAGCGCGACATTTCTCTCGTGCTCGGCCGGTGAAGGGATCGGGGTGGCGTGACCAAGCAAGGAGTGACAGACGATGACACAGATTAGCCCGCAGCACGTTGCTGAGCCTGTTTTCGAGGCAGCAGTGACGGCTCAACTGCCCACCGCGCCGATGCGCCTGATCCGCTTGCCGGAAGTCATGGCTCGTGTCGGGCTCAGACGATCATCGATTTATCATCGCATGTCCGAAGGCCGCTTTCCGAAAGGACGCTCGCTCGGTCCTCGCTGCGTAGTCTGGGTCGAAGCAGAGATCGATGCGTGGATCGCGGGAGTCGCGATGCAATAGCAATCGCCGAGCTGGAAACGCAGCCGGTCAGTGCGCTTGGTGGCTTGCGCTTATCGGCTGACGCTCGGAAGCCAAGGCGGTCGAAGCCTTGCTTGATTCGACTGATTTTTCATTCGCTTGGAGGGAACCAGAGCCATGAACAACCATATTGCATGAGGCGAACATGTCTGTCCCTGAACTGCTTACCTGCCAGGATGTCATGAAGATCACCGGTATACGGAGCCGGACAACCATATGGAGGCGTGTCCAGGCCGGCGATTTCCCATCGCCCATCGATTTCGGTGCGGGCCGCATACGGTGGCGCGCCCTTGAGATCACTGAATGGGTCAACGCTCGTCCCAAGCGGAGATACTGACGTCGCACTCGTGCGAGCAGGTTCTCTTTGCAGGACCGTCGTTTCAAAGACTGTCGGCAGCGGCAAATCCGCTGCTGCCGTCAAGCCGCAGAAATTGATCTTGCGTGCTGGGTAGAGTGCGATCGCCTGGCTCTTGCGAGCCGGCTCTTCCAACCGCCCGCAGCGGTCATTGCGACCAAACCCAGAGCGCTCGAACCGATACTCCCAGGAACGAGAATTTGAGCTGCTTGGAGGTCATGTCACTGACCCTTCAGCGGGTCAAAAAGGTGCCCATCGGACACCGCCATGGCGACTCTCTCGCGGCCACCATGTTGCATATCGACGCGATGCGTTTCACCTCGTTTCGGAGGTTTGCACCACCAGCGCACCACCAGAGGCGAATTTTTCCTCGCCTAAAAACTGAGGATGAGGTGCTAAGTATTTGAAATAGTTGGTCGGGACGAGAGGATTCGAACCTCCGACCCCCACACCCCCAGTGTGGAGCTACAGCGTTCCCGGACATTCCTTGTGATACCTTATGGTATCATAAAAAACTGAAAAATAGAGATTTATAGGGATTCGTGATGTTTTGACATTCTCTCAGTTTCGTTTAGCGTGATGTCATGGTGATGTCACAGGGCGGCAGCTGATGGGTCAAAGTATCAATTCTGGGGAGCGGATGAGCATAACGAAGTCTGCGATCGATCGGCTCAAGAGGGACGAGCGGTTTCGCAAGGAGCAGGGGCAAGCCGGCAAGACCCACTATCTGTGGGACACCGACCCAATTGGCTTTGGTGTGCGCATCACGCCAGCCGGCGCAATCAGTTACATCTACCAATTCCGTATGGGCGGGCGTGGTTCGCAAGTCCGGCGAGAAGTCATCGGGCGGGTTGAGAAGATTGCCCCGGAGCAGGCGCGGGCGCGGGCGCGAGATCTGGCGTATATGGCGCGTATGGGGACCGACCCAATAGAAAAGAAAAAGGCTGACCGAAAGGCAAAAGCCGAGGCCAAGCTCACTGCCGAACAATTGGCCTTCGACAGGTACTGTAACCGTTACCTCGAGAAGCGGGTGCGGGCAGAGAAACTTGCCTCTGAGGCAAACATCGAAATGGTCTTCAGGCTCCACGCCGTGCCGGTGCTTCGTGACAAGCCATTAATGTCTCTAACTAAGAGGGATTTCGTCGAGGTACTGGACACAATCCCAGCTGCTAGCCTAGCGCTTCGACGTTCGGTTTATGCCATCCTCAACAGAATGATGAACTGGGCGGTAGAGCGGGGTGATATTGCAGCGAACCCAATGTCAGGCATGAAGCGCCCATCGGCACCGCCAAGTCGCGACCGAGTGTTGAGTGATGACGAACTAGCTCTTCTTTTGCGAGCCTTGAATGAGTTTGAGCCCCCATTTGGTCCGTTTGACTTGCTGCTGCTTGCGACAGGCGCTCGGCGGGATGAGATTGCCGCGCTGGATTGGTCTGAAGTCGATAGGCCAAGCGCATCATGGGGGCTCCCGGCAGCGCGAGCTAAGAACGACGAGTTTTCTATTCGTCCACTAAACAAGCACGCCGTCGCGGTGCTTGATCGGGTTGCTGGCCTAGAGTGCGGGGAAGGAGCGCGGTGGCCTCGCCAAGGCTTGGTCTTTTCCACCACTGGATCGACCCCCTTGTCCGGATTTTCGCGTTCCAAGGCGCGTCTGGATGCTCGTATTGCATTGCTTGCTCGCCAAGATGCGGAACGGGCTGGGATAGACCCAGACTTGGCTCAAAGCCCGTGCTGGCGGCGACACGACGCACGCCGAACGATTGCGACCAACCTGCAGCGCCTTGGGGTTCGATTTGAGGTAGTTGAAGCACTGCTGACGCATACGGCAGGCGCCAGTCGATCGGGCATTGCCGCTGTTTATCAGAGATGGGGCTGGGGGCCAGAAAAACGCGAGGCATCAGATCTCTGGTCGGCCTGTTTGGACGCGATTCTCGCTGGGCACCGGCAGTCCGACTTCGCGTCAAAAGAAGACCGGGAGGGTCTTCGTGGCTGGCAGGTTTTTATAAAAGGTTGGGTGAATAGAGAGGGGCCTCCATTCTGTGAACATAAGTAATCTTGTTGACGTGACTGATCGAGGTCGTTTATTACTTGAAGTGCACAGCAGTGACCCCCGGTGTGGTCGGCTAACGCGACTGTAGTGCCAGCCATCAGCTCCCTCGGCGGAGAGCGTGAGAGCAAGAACCTGACCCGGTATTCGGCTGGGCCGGAGTGCTTACTCGCATGCTCTGTCATGCCTATGATGGGAGTGCGCCCATGCGCATCCAAAAAGCAGATTGCTCAAACTTTCCGATTTCATCAGAGGGCCCGCATCGCCGGTTATTGAATGCTACCGAGGCTGCTAGCTTCCTTTGCGTCGTTCCGGGAACGCTCGCAAAATGGCGTGTGTACGGGACCGGACCGAAGTTTATCCGTGTCAACCGCAGGATCGCCTACGACATCGCAGATATTGCTGAATGGCTCAGCCAACGCCGTGTCGGCTCGACCAGCGAGGTGCTGTCGTGATCCGCTCTCCCGTCCAGACCGAACCCCGCGCCTCGCGGCGTAGAGCCATAGATGCCAAGTGCCGAGATTGCGGCGCAGCAGACGGCGGCGCACACTGGCGCTTGCATGTCGCAGCCTGCCCGGTGACCGCCTGCGCGCTTTGGAGCGTGCGGCCGCTCCCGAAGCCTGCCCCGCATTGGCTGGCAACGCGTAATCCGGACGACCTCCCGACTGGTTGGACGCGCAATTCGATTGACGCGGCGATCAAGGCCATCGGCAGCCCCGTTACCGGGCGGCCGGGCGAGGTGAACGGACTCGGCCACTCAGACCCAGTCCACGCGAGCGAGGGCACTGCAGAGGCGCGTCTAGGGGGTGCGGAATGAGTACGCTCCCTCCCAAATGGGCTATCCCCCTCTCCCAGCAATGGTCTGTTATTCCGGTGCGGGCGCGCGATAAGCGCCCCGCTATCGCGAGGTGGAAGGAGTATCAGAGTGTCCGCGCTGCGCCCGACACCGTGGCGAAGTGGGCTTCCAACGATGCGTTGAACGTCGGGATCGTAACGGGGCGGGTTTCGGGCCTGATTGTGCTCGACCTCGACAACGCTGATGCGATTGCCGAAGCCCAGCGGCGTGGCTTGCCGGAAACCGTGACTGCCAAAACGGGCAAAGGGCGGCATGTCTATTTTCGCCACACTGGCGAGCAAGTGCCGAACCGGGCGGGTCTGTTTCCCGGAGCCGATCTTCGTGGCGATGGCGGTTATGTGGTTGCTCCCGGTTCTGTCCATTCTAGTGGCGCGGTCTACAAATGGATTGCGGCCCCGCCTGCAACCCATTTGGCCGATCCCCCGGCGTGGCTACTTGACGCTCTCGAACCTCAGCGCCCGGATCAAGCGCCGCAGCGGCCACAGGAGGCCCGCAGGGCGCGGAGCCAGCCGATGGCAGGAGATTGCACTAGTTATGGGCGTGCTGCGCTTGAGCGGGAATCTGAAGCAATCCGCTGCGCCGTGAACGGCGAACAGGAAAAGACACTCAATGCTGCTGCGCTGAAAGTCGGTGCGCTGGTAGCGGGCAAGGAACTGGCGCGCGACTTTGCGAGGCGGGAACTGGTGCGAGCGGGCCTGTGCATGGCAAACCATGACGCGGGCAACCTGTGGACGTTGAACGCTATTACGGCGAAGGTTGATCGCGCTCTCGAAGATGGCGCAGCCTGCCCACGCTCGGCCCCTGAAATGCAGGGGGTGCGCCATGGGTAAGGCTGAACCTATTCCGATGGTCGAGCCGGGCTGTCTAAGCCCGGGCGACAAACCCACCGAAGAGAGCCTTGCCCGTGAATGGGTGGCCATCCACGGTGGGGACTGGCGCTTCGACCATTCGGCGGGCAAGTGGTTTCATTGGGATGGGCAGCGGTGGGCGCCTGATGATTGCCGTCTTGTCGGGTACCTGATCGCGGAACACTTGCGCGCGGCTGGCTCGGCGACAAAGTCTACCAACATCGCGACGGCCAAGACCGTGCGCGGGGTCGAATTTATAGCGAGGGCTAACCCGACCGTCGCCTTGACCAATGAGCGGTGGAATGCTGATCCATGGGTGCTGGGCACTCCGGCAGGCATCGTGGACCTGAGGACGGGCAAAGTCCGCCCCGCAAGTCCGGTGGCGCACATCACCAAACTGGCGGCAGTCGCACCCGGCGAAGGCCAGCCCGCGCTCTGGCTGCGCTTTCTCGACGAAGCGGTGGCGGGTGATCTAGAGATGATCCGCTTCCTCCAGCGCTGGTGCGGTTATTGCCTGACTGGATCGACGCAGGAACACGCCTTCGCGTTCATCCATGGCCCCGGAGGCAACGGCAAGTCCGTGTTCCTCAATGTCGTGGCGGGCATCCTTGGCGACTATTCTGCCACGGCAGCCATGGAGACCTTCACCGAGGCGCGGAACGATCGGCACTCAACCGAGCTGGCCATGCTCCACGGTGCCCGGCTAGTGACCGCGAGCGAGACGGAACAGGGGCGCGGGTTTGCGGAAGCGAAGGTCAAAGCCATCACAGGCGGCGACCCGATCACCGCGCGTTTCATGCGGCAAGACAATTTCACCTACACCCCGCAATTCAAGCTGATGATCGCCGGCAACCATGCGCCGTCGCTGCGCAACGTCGATGAGGCTATGCGGCGGCGACTGAACATCCTGCCGTTCGTGGTGAAGCCTGCCAATCCCGACCGCGAGCTAGAACGGAAGCTTCGCGAGGAATGGCCGCAGATTCTCGCTTGGATGATTGCCGGGTGCCTTGATTGGCAGGCCAACGGGCTTCAACGTCCTGTGGCCGTTTCAGGGGCAACTGAAAGCTACTTCGCCGACCAAGACCTGTTCGGCCAGTGGCTCGATGAGCAGTGTGAGCGCGGCGAGGGGAAGTGGGAGCAACCGACTCCGCTTTTCCGTTCATGGTGCGAGTTTGCGCGCGACGCAGGCGAGCATCCCGGCAACGTGAAGGACTTCAAGGCCACGCTCGAAAAGCGCGGCATCCTTCGCGGCAAGACCGGGGGCCTGAAGGTCTATCGCGGCGTGTCGCTCAGGGGGGCAAACCAGTGATTGGGGCCACTAGGGCCACGTGGGGCCACGTTTTCCCTATTACACCTTCCCGCGCGCCTACGTCCGATAAGGGCGTTTTGGTGGCCCCACGCGGCCCCAATGTCAAAAAATGGCGGTTTTCTGCGATTTCTTTGGGGCCACGTGGAACTGTTGGGGGCCACCTCCCCCCCCCATTTGGCTGGATCATCGGCTGGGCACTACTTTTTGGAGGCAGCAATGGGACGGTTTGGGGGTTAATCAGGCCTAAATAAGAGGGCCGGGTGCTAAGGCTCGATTGGGCCAGCGCCTGTTGGCTACTGCTCTTCGTCCTGATCGCCACCGACGGCGGCCTCGCGAGGTTCGTCGGCGCGACTGCCCAACTCTTGCACTTATCACCACTACTTCCCCTTTTAGGGGAGTGGGGTGGTGGTGACGGAGCGGACGTTCACTGCCCCGAGCGCAGCGAGAGCGGAACGCCCCGCCCTAGCGGGGCTTCCGCGTGGGCAGGGAAGCTTCCGCACCGGCACCGCGTCAAACAACTTTCGCCTTTTTGCCTGCTCGGCCATCGATTGCAGACGGTCGATGAATATTTGAAAATCCATCTCTTCGGCCGCGTGCGGTGAGATTTTTCGTCGCAATTTTTCATGTAACAATGTATCATTGTGCAGAAGATTTCGGTCAGAAAGGGTGCCCCCATGGCCTTTCACGCCACGCCGCAAAAAACCTACGTCCCGACCGTCGAGAACTGCTTGGCCATCGACACCGTGCTGCTTCGCCGAGAGGGGATGCTGGACGAGGCCGGTGATCACCACCTCAGCCGCAAATGGCGTGTCGGCCACACTATGGCCGCAGACCTTGTCATCAGCACCATCTTCACCGGCGACCTCGCCTACCCCATCTTGCACATACAAGGTGAGGTATTCGGCGAGCGGGTTCGCCAGACTGTCCGGCTGGTGTCCAAAAGGATGCGCTTCGGAGGCAAGAGGTGGTACTTTCTCTGTCCATCAACGAAGAGGCTGTGCTGCAAGCTGATCCTTCCACCGACCGGCCATCTCTTTGCCTCTGTGAAGACTTCTGGGATGGCCTACAGGTCGCAGCGTGAAGACGCCGTCACTCGGGCCCAGAAGTCCCTGAGCCGGCTCCAAAGGGCCTCCAGCGAGCTTCCGCTGCGTGCGCGCAGATCCACGCGGGAAAAGCTGCTGGCACGGATGGCGGCCAAGGAAGCTTTCCTCGATCGGGTGGAGCAACGGTGCAACTGGGACCTCGCCCTCGGGCGGCGGTTCTCGCTGCGGAGGGCGTCCAACTCTCGAGCCGCCACCTAGCCTGGTATCAGTGCCAAATTGGCGCAATGAGATTTCTAAAAATCTTTTCGAAACAGATGATTGGAGTACTCTCACGCGCTGATGTGGCAGATTGAGGGCGTGGAGCGTAAGTTCAGTACCATTGAGTGTAACAGCGCGACAGAAATTAGTTTGAAAGTTTTGGCGTCGTGTCGCACTGATGCTGCCACGCCAGATCGCTGCTGCCGTGGTCGGATTTTGGTTTTCCGTTGGCTCGATCTGGCATTGGAATGGCGAATTCGTGTAAGGTTTTGACAATGGCGAATGTTATTTTTTACCAAGCCGCGCACATGGACCAGAATTCTGTCTGGTCTGGGTCAGTGTACGAGGCGACGTCTAGCGACATAATCCTGTCTGACGGTTACCACGGTGGCATCTATTATGGGTTAGGTTTTACTTATTTTTCTGGTGCCGTGGTTGGCGGGACCCTTACGGGATATGACGCCGCCACCAACGTGAACATATCTAGTGGCACCTACGATGTTGCATACTCGGTTCGAGGCCTGAACGTACCTGCTGCAACTGCCTACAACTACATTCAGTCGGGCAATAATGTCGGCCTTGAAAATATCGCACTTTCTGGATCCGATTCCATTACAGGATCACAATTTGATGACGTAATTTTTGGATTTGACGGAAATGATTATTTATATGGGAATGGGGGAAGCGACTTAATTCGGGGGGGGGGAGTGGTAACGATTATATAGACGGAGGCTCTGGATCTGATGGCGCTGACTACAGCTTGTCTGGTTACGCTGTAAGTGTAGATTTAAGCTCGGGCACAGCTACGGGAGGTGGGTGGCTTGACCAACTTGTGAGTATTGAGGGTGTAATTGGATCAATATATGACGATGTTATTTCAGGAAGCTCTTCGGATAATTTTTTTGTCGGAACGGGCGGAAATGATAAAATAGATGGACGAAGTGGAGTTGATACTGCCGCGTATCAAGGATCTAAAGATCAGTACACAATCATATATAGCACTTCCACCGGAATCTACACAGTTACTGACAACGTTGCGAATCGAGATGGTGTAGATACATTGGTTGATGTTGAGTACGTCGTATTCTCTGATTTAAATCCGATTTCTATTTCAAATTTTAATCTGAGCCATTCGCCGGTGATCAGCAGCAACGGCGGCGGCGGCTCAGTAGCGATCTCGGTTGCCGAAAACGGCACGTCGGTCACCACCGTGACAGCCACCGACGTCGATGCTGGCACCACGCTCACCTACAGCATCTCGGGCGGTGCGGATGCGACGCTGTTCAACATCAACGCCAGCACGGGCGCGCTCAGCTTTAAGACCGCGCCCAACTACGAGGCGCCTGCCGACACAGGCGCCAACAACGTCTACGACGTGGTCGTACAGGCCTCCGATGGCAGCCTAACCGCCAGTCAGGCTATTGCGGTGACGGTCACTGATGTCGATGAAATCGCCCCGACCTTCAGCAGCGCTGCCACGAGCGCGGATGGCCTCAAGGTCATCCTCACCTACAACGAGGCGCTGAACGCCACCACGGCGGCCAAGACGGCCTTCGCGGTGAAGGTCGCCGGTACTGCTGCGACCGTGAACAGCGTGGCCGTCAACGGCTCCACCATCGAGCTGACGCTGGCGACAGCCGTGGCGCAGGGCCAGACCGTGACCGTCGGCTACACTGCGCCCGCCGCAAATGCCGCCACTTCCAATGCCGCAGTGCAAGACGCCGCTGGCAATGACGCGGCAACGCTTGCCGCCACCACGGGCGTCACGAACAACAGCACGGTCGATAAGACCGCTCCCACCTTCAGCAGCGCTGCCACGAGCGCGGATGGCCTCAAGGTCATCCTCACCTACAACGAGGCGCTGAACGCCACCACGGCGGCCAAGACGGCCTTCGCGGTGAAGGTCGCCGGTACTGCTGCGACCGTG
>CANGJB010000036.1 GCA_947453945.1 Sphingomonadaceae bacterium | reverse complement strand
GACCCGCCTCCGGCGGGCCACCTCCTCATTTGTCCTGCGGAAAAATGGGGAGGAAAAGCATGGCTGAACGCGCGAAAGTCGCCGTGTTCATTTCGGGCAGCGGCACCAATATGGCCGCGCTGCTCTATGCCAGCCGCCTGCCGACCTGCCCGTTCGAGATCGTACTGGTGCTCTCCAACAACCCCGAAGCGGGCGGGCTGAAGCTGGCGGCCGCAGAAGGCGTGCCCACCTTCGTCCTCCCTCACAAGGGCGTGCCCCGCGGAGAGCATGATGCGGCGATGGAAGCACAAGTCCGCCGCGCCGGGGCCCAGTGGATCGCGCTCGCCGGCTACATGCGCATCCTCACGAGCGAATTCGTCGCGCGCTGGGAAGGGCGGATGGTCAATATCCACCCATCGCTCCTGCCAAAGTACACTGGCCTGCACACCCACGAGCGCGCCATCGCGGCAGGGGATGGGCACGCAGGTTGCACTGTCCACCTGGTGACGGCCGATCTCGATGAAGGCCCGATTCTCGGCCAGATTGCGGTCGCGATCCTGCCCGGCGATACGCCCGATGTGCTCGCCGGCCGGGTCCTCTTTGCCGAACACCAGCTCTACGCGCGGTGTCTGGCCGAGCTGGTCACGCGCGAAACGGACCCGGATTGGCTCACCGCACAGGTCCGCGCCCGCGCCATGGCCCTCCCCGAAGCCGAGGAGAGCCTCAGCCACGGCATGGCCTGCTTCGGCATCGTGAAGGCCAAGAAGTTCGCGTGGGTCAGCGCCGACCACCACGCCGATGGCAAGTGCGCACTTCTCGTCAAGATCAGCGGGCTCGATGAGCAGGAACAACTGATCGAAAGCGATCCCGAACGCTTCTATCGCCCGGCCTATTTCGGCGACGGATGGATAGCTATTCGTCTTGACCTCGGCGATGTCGACTGGGACGACATCGCCGAATGGCTGCGCCGCTCCTGGCTCGCCGTGGCGCCGCGCAAGCTTGCGGCTATGATGGAATTCTAGGGGAATCCCATGCCCGCCAGCGCCCTGACCCCACTCCAGCGAGTCTATGTCCACTCGGGCTTGCAATCGTTTGTAGAGGCCAGCGGCGGCATCTTCGTCGCCGGCTTCCTCGTCACGCGCGGCTTCTCCTATCCCGCCGCGCTGGCCAGCTTTGCACTGATCCTGCTTTCGCGCTTTGCCCTGCGCCCGCTTGTCCTGCCGCTGGCGCTGCGCTGGGGCGTGCGCGGCACCTTGCTGATCGGCGTCGTGATCCGCGCCTTAAGCTTTGCGCTCCTGCCTTTCGTCAGCGATGTCGGCCCGCTCTTGGCGCTGTTCCTCGCCGTAAGCGGCCTTGGCAGCGTGCTCTACTGGACTGCGTGGCACGCCTTCATGCCCGCGCTGACCGAAACCGACAAAGGCGGCCAGCAAGTCAGCGTCCAGCAGGCGACCAGCGCGGTGGTGGGCATTGTCGCACCCGTCAGCGGCGGCCTGCTTCTTGCGCAAACCGGGCCGCTCGCCGCCTTCCTCGCCATCGCCGCGCTGCAACTGGCGACCGCGCTGCCCTTGCTCGGCGCGCCCAACCCGGCGGTAGACGCCGAGGCCGCGCTTGATCGTTCGGTCGCCGCCCATGCCCGCCGGCTCTATTTCAACGAAGGCTTCCACGCCGGCTGCAGCGTAGTGATCTGGAATCTCGCGCTGTTCGCCTCGCTGGGTGAGCATTTCGATGCGTTCGGTGGCGCCCTTGCGGCGGCAGGCGTCGCGGCGGCGGCAGGCGGCATTCTCGTCGGCCGCCTCATCGATGGCGGCCACCCGCGCCATTCGCTGGTGATCGCCTATGGCGCCGCGGCCCTCGCGCTCGCGTTCAAGGGCGCCGCCTTTGCGCATCCCATCCTCGCGGTCTTGGCGACAGCGCTCGGCGCGCTCGTCGTGCCGATGACCAGCACCGCCATGCTCGCCCCGCTCTATGCCATGGCGCGGCAAAGCCCTTGCGTGCTGCGCTTCTCGATGGCGACCGAAGGCGGCTGGGATCTGGGCTGCGCCTCGGCCTGCCTGATCGCGGCGGCCATGCTGGCGGGCGGCGCAAGCTTCCGCCTGCCGATACTGCTCGGCCTCGCCGCGATTGCCGCGATGGCGCTCATGCTCGGCCGCTGGTATGCGCGCCGGGCCGCAGCAGCCTAGGGTCCATTGGACCCTAGATCTCGCTGAAATCCACCACCGGCCGGTCCTCACGCGTCGCCCGGTAGCGCGAATCGGGATCGCTCTCGCCCGGCGAGATCACCACGTGATCGTCATGGACCTCCAGCAGCGTGCCCACGAACGGCATGCCCTCAAGGCTCCCCGTCACGCGGTAGCTCACCACATCGCCCACCTTGAACGTGGCGGGATCGAAATTGAATTCGAACGGGCACGACCCGTCCCCCATGCCGAACATCCTGAAGCCTCTCCCGAAATGCAAAGGGCCGCCAGATTGCTCCGGCGGCCCCTGCTATAGCAACCTGCGCGTGCAGGATCAGCCGACGATTTCTTCCGGCTTGAAGAAGTAGGCGATTTCGATCGCCGCGTTCTCATCCGAATCCGAACCGTGGACCGAGTTGGCCTCGATCGATTCGGCCAGTTCCTTGCGAATCGTGCCGGGTTCGGCGTTCGCGGGGTTGGTCGCGCCCATGATGTCGCGGTTGCGCTGCATGGCGTTCTCGCCTTCCAGCACCTGCACCACGACCGGGCCCGAGATCATGAACTCGACCAGATCGTTGAAGAAGGGACGCTCGCGGTGAACGGCGTAGAAGCCCTCGGCCTGCTCGCGGCTCATGTGGATGCGCTTGGAGGCAACGACGCGCAGGCCGGCTTCCTCGAGCATCTTGGTGACAGCGCCGGTCAGGTTGCGGCGCGTGGCATCGGGCTTGATGATCGAAAAGGTGCGGGTAACCGCCATGGGATGTTCCTTGCGTTTTATGGGAGGCTTTTGGCTGGCCGCGCCCCTAGCGGGGAAATTGCTGCACTGCAAGGCGGGCCGCCACGCAAGCCAGAAGCGGCACAGTGACTTGCGAGCGATACAGATCGGTCCCATGAAACGACTGGTCCCACTCTGCCAATTTCGGTAACGTCGGGTTATGCCTTATTCGCAATTGTTCATCGCATGGGCTCTGGCTTGCCTGCTAGCAGGTATAGGCGTCGGATTCTGGTTCATGGCTCCAATGGGCGGCGATCTAGCGCAGCTGCCTACCCATGCGCATTTCAATCTGTTCGGCTGGGTGACACTCGCGCTCTATGGGCTAATCCATCATGCGATACCACAGCTTGGCACACTCCGGCTGGCTCGCACGCAGTATTGGCTAGCGCTGATCGGCGCGATTTGCCTGCCTTTAGGCTTCGCAAGTCCGCACGAGTGGGCCTTGCACAATGGGCTGGTAGGTGGCGGTGCCATCGCAGGTGCGATTGCCGCCATTCTCTTTGCGATCATGTTCTACGGAACCGCATTAAAGCGATCATGATGCCGCCGGGACGCGGCGAACCTCTAAGGCCCCTCGATCCACTTGCCGCCTTCCTGCCGCCAATACTTGCGCTCCACGCCCTCGCGCTTGCCCAGCATCCGCCAGCAGCCGCGCGCATCGTCGATCCGCTCTGGCGGAAACAGCAGGAACACCCGCGCCGCCGCGTCAGTGCCCTCTGGCATATCCCGCCACACCCCGTCCGCCAGCGCCAGATAGCGCGCGCCGTTGGCCGGTTCGGGCGCATGGCCCAGCAGGATCGGCTGGCGCGCATCGTGTTCGCCGCCGGCCATGCCATGGGCAAGGAACGACAAGGGCACGCGCGTCCACAAGGCCTCGCTTATCCGCCCCAATTGCTCCGCATCTTCGGAAACGACCAGCAGCCGCTCCCCCGCCGCCAAGGTGCCTTGCGCCAGCCTCGGCAGCACAAGCTCCGCTGGATCACGCGAAAGCTGATAGAAATCGACGCGCATTTTCAGATCGGATCATCAAGCGAGCGGGCGAGCGGCGTGAAGCTCTTCGGCCCCGCATCGGTCATCACCCAGCAGTCTTCCAGCCGCATCCCGAATTCGCCCGGAATATAAAGCCCCGGCTCATTGGAAAAGCACATGCCGGGCGCCAGCGGTGTCTGGTCGCTGCCAACGAGATAGGGGCTCTCGTGCCCGTCCATGCCGATGCCGTGGCCAGCCCGGTGCGAAAGGCCAGGCAGCGCGAAAACGGGCCCCCAGCCCTCGCCCTCGTAAAACCCGCGCACCGCTGCATCGAGCGCGCTTGCAGGCGTGCCCACGCGCGCCGCGCCAAACACCCTGTCCTGCCCGCGCCGCACCGTGTCCCACACCTTGCGCTGGCGTGCGCTTGGCGCGCCGTAGACCCAGGTGCGCGAGATATCGGACTGGTAGTCCGCCACCGTGCAGCCGCAATCCATCAGGATCACCGAACCTTCGCGCACCACTTGCGGGCTGCGCGATCCATGGGGATAGGCGCTCGCCTCGTTGAGCAAGGCCATCGCAAAGTCGCTCTGCCCTCCCATCCGCGTTGTCGCCCCGTCTACCAGCGCGCCAAGATCAGCCCCTGTCATTCCCGGCTGCACCGCCTTGTGCGCCTCGCGCAGCGCAGCCAGCGTGATCGCGTTGGCAATCTCCATCAGCGCCAGTTCGGCGGGGGACTTGATCTGGCGGCAGGCATTCACGAGGCCCGCGCCGGAAACGACCTGAATGCGCCCCTCGCGCGCCAGCCCCTCGGTGATGAACGCGCGGGTGGTCTGCTCCACAGCAACTGGCCCGGGTCGGCCCTTGAGCGCGTCCGCGATCAGCGCAAAGGGGCTCGCGTCTTCATGCCAGGTGCGCAGATCGGCTGGCACGGCCAGCGTCTCGCGCACCGAAGGCGCCTCGAAGAACGGTGTCACCACAATCGGCTGGCCCTTGGCCGGGATGACCGCCGCCGTAATTCTCTCGGAGCGCGACCAGCGCACGCCGGTGAAATAGGTCAGGCTGCTGCCGCTTTCGACCAGCAGCGCTGCCACGCCTTGCTCGGCCATCAGCCCCTGCAGCTTGGCAATGCGCCCCATGTGCTCGGCCGGCGTGATCGGCACGGCGGCATCGGCCAGCCTGCCGGAACTCGCTGCCCACGCACCTTGCGGAAGCACCGCCAGCGCCGCAGCGCCCCCAGCCCCCGCAAGCACGCCGCGCCGCGAAAACCCGCCGCTCACGCCGCCTTGCCCTTGCCCGAGCGGCAGCGATCCGAACAGAACTTCACATTGTCCCAATCGCGCTCCCACTTCTTGCGCCAGGTGAAGGGAAGGCCGCAGGCGGCGCAGATCTTGCTCGGCAAGTCCGCTTTGCGGCGCATCTTCGGCATCAGCTTTCCAGCACGTCGCGCACATAGCGATCGAGCAGGCGCACGCCAAAGCCGGTCGCGCCCTTCTCGTGTGTCGCGCCGGGCTTGTCGATCCAGACCGTGCCCGCGATGTCGAGGTGCGCCCAGGCCACGCCCTTGTCGACATAGCGCTGCAGGAACTGCGCGGCGGTGATCGAACCGCCATAGCGCGGCCCCACGTTCTTCATGTCGGCAATCGGGCTGTCGATCAGCTTGTCGTAAGCCGCACCCAGCGGGAAGCGCCACAGCGCATCGCCGCTGGCCCTGCCCGCTGCATCGAGCTGGCTGGCCAGCAGGTCGTCATTGCAGAACATGCCGGCGTGTTCATGGCCAAGCGAGACAATGATCGCGCCGGTCAGCGTGGCGAGATCGACGATCGTGGCGGGGCTGTATTCCTTCTGCACCCAGGTCAGCGCGTCGCACAGCACCAGCCGCCCTTCGGCATCGGTGTTGATCACTTCCACCGTCTGGCCAGACATCGTGGTGACGACATCGCCCGGACGCTGCGCGTTGCCATCGGGCATGTTTTCAACCAGCCCGCACACGCCGATCACGTCCGCCCGCGCCTTGCGCCGCGCGAGTGCGAGCATCGTGCCCGCCACTGCGCCTGCGCCGCCCATGTCCCACTTCATGTCTTCCATGCCGCCAGCCGGCTTGATCGAGATGCCGCCGGTGTCGAAGGTCACGCCCTTGCCCACGAATGCCGTGGGTCGCGCGCCGGCCTTGCCCTTCCAGCGCATCGCGAGGATCTTGGGCTCGCGCACCGAACCTTGCGCCACGCCGAGCAGCGCGCCCATGCCCAGCGCGGTCATTTCCGCCAGACCCAGCACCACGATCTCAATGCCGGTGCCTTCCAGCCGCGCCTTGCAGCGCTCCACGAAGCTCTCCGGATAGATCACGTTCGCGGGTTCGGTGACGAGCTCGCGGGTGAATTCCACGCCTTCGGCAATCGCAGCCTCGGTTTCCCAGACAGCCTCGGTGCCTTCCGGCGCGCCGAACACGGTGATCTTCGCCAGCGAAGGCTTCTGCTCGGCACTTAGCTTGGTGCGGTAGACATCATGGCGCCACGCCCGCAGCCGCACCGCCAGCAGCACGGCCGCCGCTTCATCAGCGCTCAATGCGCTGCCGGAAAGATCGAGGCCAAGTTCGGTCTCGCCCGAAGTGAGGTACTTGGCGGTAAGCGCGCCGCCTGCGCGTTCCAGCGCAGAGGTGCGGCCGGCCGCGCCCGGTTCGCCGATACCCGCGAAGGCCAGACGGGCAACTGCACCGCCTGCAGGAACCATCGCCTCGAACAGCTGGCCCGCCTTACCGGTGAAGCGCGCGGCGGCCGCAGCCTCGCGCACCAGAAGATCGGCGTCAGCCGGGAGGCCATCCTGCGCCACCAGCGCTGCGACGAGTCGGGGACGGGCGGCTTCGGCTGCGGCGAATTCGATGATCATTCAGGGCTCCTGCCGGAAATGGGGCACATGCCGGGACCCGGTGCGGCCAGCGGCGAAATGTGGGTTTGCAGTTAAGCGGCACCGGTGCGATAGGCAAGGCCATGCGAGCCCCCCCGCGGCCCCAACGCCAAGCCTTGTCCCGATGCTTGCGGCATCCGCGCGTCGCTTCGCTCCGCCCAGTGGCGGCGGCGATGGCCGCGCTGATTCTCGCCCCCTCGCTGCTGGCCACGCCTCTGGCGCGCGCGCAGGCGCTGCCCGCTGCTGCGCCGGCCCCGGCAACACAGGCCGGCCAACCCAGCGAGATTCGCTTCCAGTCCGACCGGGTGACCTATGCCAGCGACGCCGAAACCGTCACCGCCACCGGCAATGTCATCCTGCGCCGCGAAGAACAGACCGTGCGCGCCGATGTCGTCACATGGAACCGCAAGACCGGGCTGATCGAGGCGAGCGGCAACATCCGCTTCGTCGATGATACGGGCAACATTCTCTATACCGACAAGGTCGAGCTGACCGACGCGCTCAAGGCCGGCGCAATCGAGGATATGCTGCTGGTGCTGCGCCAGGGCGGCCGCCTTGCCGCACGCAGCGGCCAACGCGCGGCGAACGGCGATCTGGTGCTGCGCGATGCGGCCTTCTCCGGCTGCTCGGTCGAAGGCGAAGACGGCTGCGCGAAGCGGCCCAGCTGGGAAGTGACCGCGGTCGCCGTCACCTATGATGCCAAGGCGCAGCGGGTCCACTACAAGGGCGCGCTGCTGCGCGTGTTCGGCCTGCCGCTGCTGCCGCTGCCGGGCCTTGCGCACACGTCCGATTTCCGGGCCGAGAGCGGCCTCCTCATTCCCGATTTCCGCTTCAGCGCGGCCAACGGCGCGGAAATCAGCGACACGTATTACTGGCGCCTTGCGAACAACAAGGACCTCGCGCTCACCGGATCTGTCTTCACCGGCGCGTTGCCGATGATTTCCGGCCGCTACCGCCAACTGACGGACAACGGCGCCTTCCAGGCTACGGCTTATCTCACCCGCAGCGCGCGCATCAACGTCGGCGGCGGCAACGTGACCGATGCCAATGCGCAGCAGCAGGTGTTCCGCGGCTATTTCGAAACCAACGGCCGCTTCCAGCTTGGCGAGAACTGGAGCCTGACCGGCTATGGCCGCTACGCCAGCGACCGCACCTTCCTGCGCCGCTACGATATCAGCCGCGACGACCGCCTGCGCTCGACCGTCAATCTCGAACGCATCGATGCAAACAGCTACTTCAGCCTCGCCGGCTGGGCGGTGCAGACGCTGCGCAGCGGCGACCGGCAGGGCCTTGTCCCCATCGCGCTACCCGCGTTCGAATATCGCCGCCGCATTGCCCCACCCCGCATCGGCGGTATGCTGGAGCTGCAGATCAACAGCCTCGCGCTCACCCGTCCGGGCGGGCAGGATACGCAGCGCGCCTTCGCCAAGGCGCAATGGGATCTGCGCACGATCACCGGCATGGGGCAGGAGATCACGTTCACCGCCCTTGCGCGCGGCGATGTCTATCACGCCCGCCAGAACGAGCTGACCACCAACGCCTTCTATCGCGGGATTCCCGGCTGGCAGGGGCGCGGCATCGCCACTGCCGCGGTCGACATCAAGTGGCCGCTGATCGGCGGGGCATTCGGCGGCACACAGGTCTTCACCCCGCGCGTCCAGTTCGTCGCCATCCCCAAGATCCGCAACCTTGCCATTCCCAACGAGGATTCGCGCTCGGTCGAACTTGAAGATTCCAACCTCTTCTCGCTCAACCGCTTCCCCGGCTACGACCGTATCGAAGACGGCGCGCGCGTGACCTATGGCGCGGACTGGCAGCTCACCCGCCCCGGCTGGCGGGTGATGACCACGATCGGCCAGAGCTACCGCCTCTCCACACAAAAAACGCTGTTGCCCGATGGCACCGGGCTGTCCTCGCGCGCGTCCGATATCGTCGGGCGCACCGATTTGCGCTTCCGCGATGTGGTGCAGTTCACCCACCGCTTCCGGCTCGACAAGGACAGCCTGAAGCTCAGGCGCAACGAATTCGACGCCACCATCGGCAACCACCGCACATATGCCGAAATCGGCTACTTGCGGCTCAACCGCGATATCCCCGCCACCTTCGAGGATCTGCGCGACCGCGAGGAAGTGCGCTTCTCCGCCCGTGTCGCCTTTGCGCGCAACTGGTCGGTGTTCGGATCGGGCGTCGCCAACCTGACCAACCGGATCGACGATCCGACCAAGACCAAGGACGGCTTCCAGCTCCTGCGCCACCGCCTCGGGTTTGCCTATGCCGACGATTGCCTCGATCTCGCGCTCACCTGGCGGCGGGATTACATCACCACGGGCGATGCCACGCGCGGCAACACCATCCAGTTCAACATCGCCTTCAAGGGTCTGGGCGTGCGCTGAGGCGCTTTGCGCAAACCCATCCGTCATCCCCGCGCAGGCGGGGATCCAGAGCGGACCAGCAGTGCGGTGCGCTGGATTCCCGCCTTCACGGGAATGGCGGGAATGCAGAGGACGTGCGGAAACCTGTCAGCCCCCCATTTTTCCTCCGTTTCGCTTTCATCGGCATTGCAATCGGGCTATCGCCGCGCCACTCACCTCGGGTTCAGCCGAACCATGCGAGTGAGTGACGGCCCAAGAACCGTTGGGGGGACCGTGCGGCGCGCCAGCCGGACTGGGCTGAATGACGGGCCGAAAGACGGGCCGAAAGACAGGAATATCGAACTGCCATGAATACCCGGTTTCGCTTGTTTGCTGTTTCGGCGCGCGCTGCGCTCTCCCTTGGCGCCCTCGCGGTTGCTGCCGCCCCCATTGCCGGCACCCTCGCCCACGCGCAGACCCTGCCCGATCTGGAAGGGGCCCCCTCTTCCGCCGGCGCGCTCAATCTGCCCGCCAATCCCGTGATCTTCGGCAAGGTCGATCCGCATCTGCGCCGCGCCACCGCCATCGTGAACGGCGAAATCATTACAGGGACCGATGTCGACCAGCGCCTCGCGCTCATCGTCAGCGCCAACGGCGGCAAGGTCGCGCCCGAGGAAATGGAGCGTCTGCGCCTTCAGGTCCTGCGCAACCTGATCGACGAGACGCTGCAGATCCAGGAAGCCAAGGCCGCCAACATCGATATCGACGACGAAGAGGTCATGCAGACCTTCAACCGCGTCGCCCAGCAGAACTTCGGCCAGAACCCCGCCGCGCTCGAAAAGTATCTCGGCGGCATCGGCTCCTCGTCCAGCTCGCTCAAGCGCCAGATCAAGGGCGAACTCGCCTGGCAGCGCCTGCTGCGCCGCAACGTCCAGCCGTTCATCAACGTGTCGGACGGCGAAGTGCGCGAAATGATGGACCGCCTCAAGGCCGCCAAGGGCACCGAGGAATACCGCATCGGCGAAATCTACCTCGCCGCCCCGCAGGAAGCCAAGCCGCAGGTTCTCGCCAACGCGCAGAAGATCCTCGAACAGCTCAAGGGCGGCGGCAGCTTCGTGGCCTATGCCCGCCAGTATTCGCAGTCCTCCAGCGCGTCTGTCGGCGGCGATTTGGGCTGGATCCGCCTCGCCCAGCTCCCGCCAGAGCTTGCCACCCCTGCCGCGCAGATGGCCCCCGGCCAGCTTGTCGGCCCGATCGAACTGTCTTCGGGCTATTCGCTGCTTTACCTGATCGACAAGCGCCAGGTGCTCACCGCCGATCCGCGTGACGCCGTGCTCAGCCTGAAGCAGATCTCGATCAGCTTCCCCAAGGGCACCGCTGAAAAGGACGCCGCTGGCAAGGCCGCGAACTTCGCCAAGGTGGTCAAGGAGATCAAGGGCTGCGGCGCAGCCGATGCCGCCGGGGTCGCGCTCGGCGCCACCGTCGTCGCCAACGATCAGATCAAGGTTCGCGATCTTCCCACCGCGCTGCAGGAAACCATCCTCAAGCTCTCGGTCGGCGAAACCACCCCGCCCTTCGGCTCGATCGAAGATGGCGTGCGCGTCCTCATGCTTTGCGGCCGCGATGATCCGAAGGTCGAAAGCGGGCCCAACTTCGAACAGCTCCAATCGCAAATGGAAGACGACCGCGTCAACAAGCGCGCGCAAACCTACTTGCGCGATCTGCGCCGCGATGCGGTGATCGAATACAACTGAGTTAGGATCAGCGGTGCAAGGGCCATCGACCTTGCACCACCTCACCATACTCTCGTCATTGCGAGCCCGGCCTTGAGCCGGGGGAAGCAATCCAGAGCGTCATGCACATCGCTCTGGATTGCTTCGCTGCGCTCGCGGGTGACGACCGAGACTTCGCACCCGAAACCCCTCACCCTCCCGCCCCCGCTCTGCTAACACCCCTGCATGACCGTCACCCACCTGCCCCTTGCGCCGCTGGCCATCAGCCTCGGCGATCCTGCTGGCGTCGGCCCAGAGCTGATCGCCGCCGCCTGGGCTGTGCGTGAGGTTGAGGGGCTGCCGCCGTTCTTCGCCGTCGGCAACCGCGCGCTGATCGAAGCTGCCGCCCGCACGCGCGGTCTTGCCATCCCCGTGATTGCCATCGCCGCGCCGGATGAAGCTGCAGCGGTCTTTCCCCACGCGCTCCCGGTGCTTGATGTCGGCACTTGCGATTACGCGCCCGGCGCGCCCGACGATGCCGGCGCCGCGCTCGCCCTGCGCGCGCTTGAAGTTGCGACCAGCCTCGTCAAGCAGGGCGCCGCTTCGGCCCTTGTCACTGGCCCCATCGCCAAGAGCCGCCTTGCCCGCATCGGCTTCAACCAGCCCGGGCAGACCGAATTCGTGGCGGAAGCCTGCGGGATCACCCCTGAAAACGCGGTGATGATGCTTGCCGGGCCAAACTTGCGCGTCGTGCCGATCACCGTCCACGTCGCGCTGCGCGATGTGCCGGGCCTGCTCACGGCAGAGCTCATCCGCTCGCGCAGCATGATCGCCGCCGCCGCCCTCACCCGCGATTTCGGCGTTCCGCACCCGCGCCTCGCGGTCGCCGGGCTGAACCCCCATGCGGGCGAGGAGGGCCGCATGGGCAGCGAGGACCAGGACGTTATCGCCCCCGCCGTCGCCGCGCTGCAGGCTGCCGGGATCGACGCGCGCGGCCCGCTTCCGGCCGATACCATGTTCCACGCGCAGGCCCGCGCCACTTATGATGCGGCGATCTGCATGTACCACGATCAGGCGCTCATCCCGATCAAGGTGCTCGATTTCGATGAAGGCGTGAACGTCACCTTGGGCCTCCCGATCGTCCGCACCTCGCCCGATCACGGCACTGCCTTCGCCATCGCCGGCAAGGGCACCGCCCGCCCCGGCGCCACCATCGCCGCGATCCGCATGGCGGGGGAATGCGCCACCCGCCGGGCCGTGCACCAATGACCCCGTCTCCCAACCCCGCTCAGGCTGAGCTTGTCGAAGCCCCCCGCCACATGACGACGCCAGATCTTCCCCCTTTGCGCGAAGTCGTCCAGCGCCACGGCCTTATCGCCACCAAGGCGCTGGGGCAGAACTTCCTGTTCGACGAACAGCTTCTCAGCCGCATCGCTGCCGTCCCCGGAGACCTCAAGGGCGCGAATGTCCTCGAAGTCGGCCCCGGCCCCGGCGGCCTCACCCGCGCGCTGCTGCGCCGGGGCGCAAATGTTACCGCCATCGAGATGGACCGCCGCTGCCTTCCCGCGCTGGCCGAACTGAACGAAGCCTTCCCCGGCCAGCTCACCGTGATCGAGGGCGATGCCACCAAGATCGCGCCCGAAACGCTGTTTGACGGGCCGTGGCACGTCATCGCCAATCTGCCCTACAACGTCGGCACGGCGCTGTTCGTCGGCTGGCTTTCCGGGCCCAACTGGCCGCCGCAGTGGCGCAGCCTCACGCTCATGTTCCAGCAGGAAGTGGCCGAACGCATTATCGCGGCCCCCGGCAGCGATGCCTACGGGCGGCTGGCGGTCCTCGCCCAGTGGCGCGCGGCCCCGCGGATCGCCATGCGGGTCCACCGCAGCGCCTTCACCCCGCCGCCCAAGGTCATGTCGGCGATCATCCACGTCGAACCCGCCGCGATGCCCGAAGGCGTCTCGGCGCGGATGCTCGAACGCGTCACCGAAGCCGCCTTCGGCCAGCGCCGCAAGATGCTCCGCCAATCCTTGAAGGGCCTCCCCGGCGCGCTGGGTGCCTTGGAAACACTGGGCATAGACCCCCAGCGCCGCGCCGAAACCCTGGCCGTCACCGATTTCGTCGCCATCGCCCGTCTGCTGACCAAGTAAGCCTCGCACGCAGAATTCCTCTCCATTTTTGCCGAAGGCACAAATGGGGAGGTGGCCCGCCGCAGGCGGGTCGGAGGGGTACTGGTCAGACACACTCCCCCGCAACAAACTCTGTCCTACACGCCCCCCTCAGGCGTACACTCAGCCCCTGCTCCTTGAACCTCGTGAACGCCCCAATCCGCGCACGGCGCGGCCTTCCTGCGCCTGCCGCATACCCGTGGCGATCCGCCCTCCCAGTTTTCCCTCAGGACCGTGTCAACCGTGTCAACCTGACCTAAATTCAAACCCCGACCCCCAAACCATTGCGCCAAATCACTAGGGGTTCACCCCGGCACGCGGGCAGGCTAGAACATGGACATGGCCATGCTTGCCCCCACCGAAACCGCCCTTGTCGAGGGGATCGATGCCGCCGCCATGCTGGCGCAAGTTGAGGCATGGTGCGCGATCAACACTGGCACGCGCAATCTCGATGGGCTGGCCCGGCAAGCCGCCCTCCTCGCCGATGCCTTCGCCGCGCTGCCCGGCGATGTCAGGCTCGTCCCCGCCGGCCCGGTTGAAGCGATTGCCACAGATGGCCGCGCCGTCCAGATCGAACACGGCGCGCACATGGTCTTGTCGGTCCGCCCCGATGCGCCGCGCCGCTATCTCCTCACCGGCCACATGGACACGGTCTATCCGGCGGACCACCCGTTCCAGACGCTGACCTGGCTCGATGGCGAAACCCTCGGCGGCCCCGGAACGGCCGACATGAAGGGCGGCATCGCGGTAATCCTCGCCGCGCTCACCGCGTTCGAGCGCAGCCCGCAGGCCGCCACGGCCGGCTATGACGTGCTGATCAATTCGGACGAGGAAACCGGCAGCCTCGCCTCCGCGCCGCTCATCGCCGAATTGGCGCGCGGCAAGGCAGCGGCCTTGACCTATGAACCTTCCGCCCTCCCCGATGGCGCGCTGGCCGGCGCGCGCGGCGGCAGCGGCAACTACAGCGCGATTGTCACCGGCCGCTCCGCCCACGCCGGCCGCAACCCGCAGGATGGCCGCAACGCGCTCGTCGCTGCCGCCGATCTGGCGCTCGGTCTCAAGGCGCTGTCGGGAGACGGCCTCGCCATCAACCCCGCGCGCATCGACGGCGGATCGGCCAACAATGTCGTGCCAGATCACGCCGTGCTGCGCTTCAACATCCGCCCCCGCTCCGCGGAGGACGCCGCCCGCTTTGCCGCCGCGATCCAGCCGCTGCTGCGTGAAGTGGAACTGGCGCACGAAGTCTCCATCCACCTCCACGGCGGGATCAGCCGCCCGCCCAAGCCGCTCACAGCAGAGGCTGAGAAGCTCTTCGATCTCGTCCGTCGCTGCGGCGCGGCGCTTGGCCAATCCATCCGCTGGCAGAGCTCCGGCGGGGTCTGCGATGGCAACAACATCGCCGCGCTCGGCGTGCCCGTGGTCGATACCATGGGCGTGCGCGGCGGGGCGATCCATTCGCCGGCCGAATACATGATCGTGCCGTCGCTGGCCGAGCGGGCCGCGCTGTCGGCGCTCGTGCTGCACCGGCTTTCCGGAGGGGAATAAGAAGCGTGACCCACGTTATCCGCGCGGCCCGCGCCGCGGATCTCGAACATCTCTACGAGATGGCGAAACTGACCGGCGGCGGCTTCACCAACCTGCCGCCTGATCGCCGCGCGCTCACCGCAAAGCTGGAACGCGCCGCCGGCGCCTTCGCAAACACCGAAGACGGCGATACCGAAACCCAGCGCGACGAGCTGTTCGTGCTGATCCTGGAGGATGTGGCCACCGGTGAAGTGCGCGGCACCTGCCAGATCTTCACCCGTGTCGGGCAGACCTGGCCGTTCTATTCCTACCGCCACGCCACGCTCACCCAGCATTCCAAGGAACTGGGCCGCACCTTCCGGGCCGAAATGCTCAACCTCGTCACCGATCTTGAAGGATCGAGCGAAGTCGGCGGCCTGTTCCTCCACCCCGGCGAACGCGCCGGCGGGCTCGGCATGCTGCTCGCGCGCAGCCGCTATCTGTTCATCGCCATGCACCGCAAGCGCTTTGCCGATCGCATCCTGGCTGAACTGCGCGGCGTGATCGACGAGCGCGGCGGATCGCCGTTCTGGGACGGCGTGGCCGGGCGTTTCTTCGGGATGAACTTCCAGGATGCCGATTACTTCAACGCAATCAACGGCAACCAGTTCATCGCCGATCTGATGCCCAAGCATCCCGTCTACATCGCCATGCTGCCCGAAACCGCGCGCTCCGCCATCGGCCTGCCGCACCCCAGCGGCCGTGCGGCGATGCGCATGCTGGAAACCGAAGGCTTCGCGGCGGAAGGCTATATCGATATCTTCGACGGCGGCCCGACGATGACCGCGCGCACCGACCGCGTCCGCTCGATCGCCGAAGCAAAAGCCGTGCCCGTGACTGCGGTGCGCGCGGCAGACGACACCGCTGCTCGCGCGCTCGTCGCCACCGGGCAGCTCGCCGATTTCCGCTGCACGTTCGCGCGGATCATGACGGAGGGCGCAGGCATCGCGCTCGATCCGGACGCCGCAAAGGCGCTCGGCGTCGGTGCGGGCGACTTGATCTGGCACGTGGCGCGCTGAGGGACTTTTCGCATGGGCACTCTGGTCGAGATCAACTTCGACGGCCTCGTCGGGCCGAGCCACAACTACGCAGGCCTCAGCCTCGGCAACCTCGCCTCAGCCAGGCACGGCGGCACCGTCTCCTATCCGCGCGCCGCGGCGCTGCAGGGCATTGCCAAGATGCGCCACAACATGGCGCTGGGCCTGACGCAGGGGCTGCTGTGCCCACTGCCGCGCCCCAACCACGGCTTCCTCGGCGCGCTTGGCATTGCCGAACCCACCGATGAGATCGAGCGCCGTCTGCGCGCTGCCGCCTGGTCGGCCAGTTCGATGTGGACCGCCAATGCCGCGACAGTCTCGCCTGCACCTGATACGGCGGATGGGCGCTGCCACCTGACGGCGGCGAACCTCGTCACCATGCCGCACCGATCGCAGGAATGGCCCGACACCGTCCGTCAGCTGCGCCTCGCCTTTGCCGATACAGCGCACTTCGCGGTGCACGATGCCGTGCCGGCCTGCTTCGGCGATGAAGGCGCGGCCAACCACATGCGCATGGGCACCAGCCATGCCGCGACGGGACTTGAACTCTTCGTCTACGGCAAAACCGGGGGCGCCTTCCCCGCCCGCCAGCACGAACAGGCCAGCCGCGCCGTCGCCCGGCTCCATGGGCTCGATCCCGCGCGCTGCCTCTTTGTGGAGCAATCCGCCGATGCCATCGCGGCGGGCGCCTTCCACAACGATGTGGTCGCTGTCGCCAACGAGCGCGTGCTCTTCACCCACGAACAGGCCTTTGCCGATCCCGAAGGCACCTATGCCGCGATCCGCGCTGCACTGCCTGAAGCGGAAATCGTGGTGGTGCCCACCAGCGCCGTCAGCCTGACCGATGCGATCGCCAGCTACCTGTTCAACGCGCAGCTCCTCACCCTGCCGAGCGGCGAGATGGGCCTCATCATCCCGCTCGAGGCGTGGGAGCACCGCGCGGTGCGCGCATGGCTTGATGGAATGCTCGCCTCCAACGGGCCGATCCGCCGCGTCCTGCCGGTCGATGTACGGCAGTCCATGGCCAACGGCGGCGGCCCCGCCTGCCTGCGGCTGCGCGTTGTCGCCGATCCTGCCACTGTCGATCCGCGCTTCCTGATGACCGAAACCCGAGCGGACATGCTGGAAAAGCTGATTGCCAAGGCCTGGCCCGAGCAGATTGATCCCGCCGACCTGGGGCGCGACTCGCTGGCGTCTAGCGTGATCGCCGCGCGCGCTGTGCTGCTCGCCGCGCTGGGCCTTGAAGCGCTGGCCTGAAACGGCACAGGGGCGTTAACCCTGCCTTTACCATGGCCTGTCGCCATGCTTTACAATGCACAGAGCAAGATATTCACGCGCCCCTGTGATTGCTGAACTGGCACGAAGGTTGCGGAGGAGGAGTGGTGATGGAACAAAAACCCTCTTGGCTGCACAAGATCAGCCGCCTCTTCGTGATCAAGAACCGGTTTGAGGCAAGCGCGATCATTTACGCGCTGGCGCTGGGTTCGGCAGAGCGGGGACAGATCTATCTGTCGCAGTATCCGGGTTTCGGCGGCAAGCTGCTGTTCCTGGCCAGCTGCCTCGCGGTGTTCATGGCCGGCGCCAAGATCATGGATGCCATGAAGTATGAGCGCGAGGGCAAGGCCCAGCCGCTGCCAGCCAAAGCTGAAATCGAAGCGTGAATAGGGTGGGGAGGTTCTGTTGCCCGGCCCTCCCCGAGCCGCTGAATTCCCTTCTGTTGCCCGGTGGGTTCAACCGCGCTTTAGCTTTGTAAGATCAGGCCGTTAAGCCGTCAGATTACGCTGCGAGAGCGAGTGCTTCGTTGTCGTTGGCACTTGTGGGTTTTGAGCCTTTAACGGGTTACTCAGCCCGGACGAAAATACCGCTTTTCAACACACGTCGATCCTAGTTCGGCCCCATCAACACCTCTGCGACAACAGAGCCCGGCCTGTTCCAGCCGGTGGTGATGGTGGAGCCGCCGGGTACCGCCCCCGGGTCCGCTGCGCCTATTGTACGGTACAATTTATCGTCATAGCCGGGCGAACCCGGCGGGACCGATATAGGCGCGCCCGCAGCGGAATGGAAGGGGCCGCAGCCCCTCCCGTCTGATTGTCAGGCCTTCTTCAGCGCGTCGCGGATCTCGGTCAGCAGGTCGACTTCGCTCGGACCCGCCGGCGCTGCCGGTGCTTCGGGCTTGGCCGGCATCATCTTGTTGGCCGAACGCACGATCTGGAAAATCACGAAAGCCATCAGCACGAAGCTGATGATCGCGGTGATGAATGCGCCATAGCCCAGCATCGGCACGCCAGCCGCCTTGAGCGCGGCATAGTCGGCAAGCGAACCCTTGTAGGTATCGGGAATGGCGCCAAGCACGATGAACTTGCTGGAGAAGTCCACGCCGCCGGTCACAAATCCGATCACCGGCATGATCAGATCTTCCGTCAAAGACGTGACAACCTTACCGAAGGCCGCGCCGATGATCACACCGACTGCCAGATCCAGCACATTGCCGCGTGCAATGAACTCCTTGAATTCTCCCATCATGCCCATGATTGTTAACTCCTGTTAGGCATATTCACCCATCTGCTTCCTGCCAGCCGCAATCCTTTGCAACAAGGGGACCGCTGGTCCGATTCGGTTCTACCACCGTACCCTCCGCCCCGGCCCTTGAACGGCCACGGGGACCCGCTACATTCAGAAGCTGTCCAACCCGGCGAGCCTGCCTGGGAACCTTGAGGGGATACTGTTCGATGGCCGCTTCGCTGCTTGCCCGCTTTTCCCGTTTCGCTTTCGTCGCCATGGCGGCAGCCGGCCTTGCCGGCTGCGGGGTCAACACCATCCCCACCGCCGAGGAAGCTGCCAAGGCCAAGTGGGCCGATGTGCAGAACCAGTATCAGCGCCGCTCCGATCTGGTGCCCAACCTCGTCGCCACGGTGAAAGGCTATGCCAAGCAGGAGCAGGACACGCTGGTGAAAGTGACCGAGGCGCGCGCCAAGGCCACCTCGATCCAGGTTTCCGCCGCCGATGTGACCGACCCGGACAAGATCGCCGCCTATCAGGCCGCACAGGGCCAGCTCAGCCAGGGCCTTGGCCGTCTGCTCGCCTCGGTCGAGGCCTATCCTGATCTGAAGTCGAATCAGAACTTCCTCGCGCTGCAGAGCCAGCTGGAAGGTACGGAAAACCGCATCGCAGTTGCGCGCCGCGATTACAACGAGGCGGTGCAGCAGTATAACACCACGATCCGCACATTCCCCGCGATCATCGCGGCCAAGGTGGTTTATGGCGCCAAGCCGATGGTGCCCTTTGCCGCTGCTGCCGGCGCGGATACGGCCCCGACGGTGAACTTCGATAGCCCGCCCGCGCCCGCTGCGGCTCCGGCAAACGACAACACGGCGGCCCCGGCCAGCAAGGCGGCGGGTCAGTAAGGCTGACCGCCATGCGCCGCCTCGGGTTCGCACTCGCTCTCGCCCTTGCCCCGGTCGTTGCGGGATGCGGCACGAGCAGCACAGCCAAGGCGGAACAGGCTGCTCGCCCGGCGGCGCCGATTGCCCTGACCGGGCGCGTGGTCGACAACGCAGGTGTGTTGCCGGAAGCCACGCGCAAAAGCCTCGACCAGCGCATCGCCGCGCTGGAGGAGAAATCCGGCCCGCAGATGGTCATCGTCACCGTTCCCGATCTCAAGGGCATGACGATCGAACAGCTTGGCCTCGCGCTTGGCAATGGCTGGGGGATTGGTGCCAAGCAGCGCAACGACGGCGTGCTGCTCATCGTCGCCCCAAATCAGCAGAAGGTCCGGATCGAAGTCGGCTTGGGCCTTGAAAGCACACTCACAAATGCGCTGTCGCAACACATCATCGACACGGACATGATACCGCATTTCAAGGCAAACGAGTTTGAAGCCGGAATCGAAGCAGGCGCGGATCGGATCATTGGTGTTCTGACCCTGCACCCAACACGGACGTGAACGCGCACATGCGACTGCATCGATTGATCCTGCCGGCACTGCTGGCGCTGCTGGCCCTCATCGCCAGCCCCGCCGCCGCGCAGACTTTCCCCAAGCTCACCGGCCGCGTCGTCGATGAGGCGCATCTGCTCTCGCCTGAGCAAGCTGCAGCCATTGATGGCAAACTGGCTGCGCTGGAGACGCAATCCCAGCGCCAGATGGTCGTGGTCACGCTGCCCAGCCTCGAAGGCTACGAGATCGAGGACTATGGCTACCGGCTCGGCCGCGCCTGGGGTATCGGCGACAAGCAGCGCAACGATGGCCTGCTGCTGATCGTCGCCCCGAATGAACGCAAGGTGCGGATCGAGGCAGGCTATGGGCTGGAGGGCATCATTACCGATGCGCTCTCCAGCGTGATCATCCAGCGCGAAGTGGTGCCGCGTTTCAAGGCAAACGACTATGCGGGCGGCATCGCGGCGGCGACCGATCAGCTGATCGCGCAGCTGCAGTTGCCCGAGGACGAGGCGCGCAAAGTTGCCGCGGATACTGCGGCACAGGCCAAGAAAGCCAAAGCTCCCCGCTTCGATGCCGGCACGGTGATCTTCCTGCTGATCTTCTTCTTTTTCTTCGTCCTCCCCTTCATCCGCGCGATGCGGGGCGGCGGGCGGCGCTATGGCAGCAGCCCCGGCGTGATGATCTTCCCCTCGGGCGGCTGGGGTGGCGGCGGCTCCGAGGGGGGCGGCGGCGGTGGCGGCGGCGGGGGCGGTGGCGGCGGCTGTTCGGGCGGCGGCGGCAGCTTCGGCGGCGGCGGCTCTTCGGGGAGCTGGTGACATGCTGACAGACACCGACCGCCAGCAGATCGCCGATGCCGTAGCCGCTGCCGAAGCCGCCAGCGCGGGTGAGATCGTGACCATTGTGACGCCGCAATCGGACACCTACCGTGATGTCGCGCTGGCGTGGTCTATCTCCATCGCCTTTCTCGCGCTGGCGGCGCTGGAGCTGGCTCCGGGCTTCTACCTCGGCATGATCGAGCATATGCTCGGCCTGTGGGCGCATGAATGGACCCCGCGCGCAGTGCTCGGGATCGCGCTCACCGTCGCGGTGATCAAGTTCCTCGCCATGCTGCTGCTGATGGCGTGGCGGCCCCTGCGGCTCCTCCTCACGCCAGCGCCGATCAAGTCCGCGCGCGTCCATGCCCGCGCCCTCACCTGCTTTCGCATCGGCGCGGAGGGGCGCACGACCGGGCGCACCGGCATCCTTATCTACCTCTCTATGGCCGAGCACCGCGCAGAAATCATCGCCGACGAAGCCATCGCCAGCAAAGTCTCGCCTGAAGTCTGGGGCGACGCGATGCATGCGCTGCTGAGCGAAATCCGCGCCGGGCGAGTGGGCAGCGGCATGGTCGCCGCGATCCAGAAGGTCGGCGCCGTGCTGACCGAACATCTTCCGCGCGCGGAGGATGATCAGAATGAACTGCCGGACCGGGTGATTGAAGTATGAGCCTTGAAGACGAGTACCGCGACGATCCCGAAGTGACGCAGTGGCAGGGCCGGTTCATCACCGCCAAGACGCGGGGGCGCTGGGAATATGTCAGCCGTGCCCGCGGCATCAAGGCCGCGGTGATCCTTGCGATCACACCCGAAGACGAGTTCGTGCTGGTAGAGCAATTCCGCATTCCGCTCGGCAAGTCCTGCATCGAGCTGCCCGCCGGCCTCATCGGCGACGATGACGGCGGCGAAGGCGAAGATGCCGCCACCGCCGCGATCCGCGAACTGGAGGAAGAGACCGGCTACCACGCCACGCGCATGGAGAACCTCGGCGAGTTCTATTCCAGCCCGGGCATGGTCAGCGAGTGTTTCACGCTATTTCGCGCCTATGACCTGACCCGCGTCGGTCCCGGCGGGGGCGTGGAAGGCGAAGGCATCACCGTCCACCACGTGCCGCGCGCGGGCATTGCCGAGTTTATCGCGGCCAAGCGCGCCGAAGGCTGCGGGATCGACACGCGGATGCTGATGTTGCTAAGCCCCGACTGGTTATAAACAAAAACAAGAGGATTGGGGCTGATGGCCAAAGTTTCGGGAGGCCGAGTTTCGGGCAAGCTGGCACTGGTGACCGGCGCGGCACAAGGGTTGGGCGCGGCGCACGCGCGGCTTCTGGCGCAAGAAGGCGCGCAGGTGCTGCTCACCGACATTCAGGGCGATGCTGCCGCCGCGCAGGCTGAGGCAATCAACGCCGAGTTGGGCGCCGGAACTGCCTTTGCCATCCGCCATGACGTGACATCTCCGGAAGACTGGGATGCGGCCATCGCCATGGCGGCAGACAAGCTTGGCGGGCTTTCCGTGCTGGTCAACAACGCGGGCGTGGGCGTGCGCGGCGATATCGAGACCTGCACGCTGGAAGACTGGCATCGCGGCTTTGCGATCAACGTCGATTCGGTGTTCCTCGGCTGCCAGAAGGCGCTCCCGCTCCTCAAGGACAACCAGCCCGGCTCGATCGTCAACATCAGCTCGATTGCAGGCCTAATCGCATCGCACACCATGCCCGGTTACAACGCGAGCAAGGCGGCGGTGTGGATGCTGACCAAGTCGGTCGCGCTCTACTGCGCCAAGCGCGGGTGGGACATCCGCTGCAATTCGGTCCACCCGACTTTCGTTGATACGCCAATCCTTGATGGCATCAGCAAGAACGCCGGGATCGAAAAGGACGTGGTCATGGGCAAGCTGGCGCGCCAGATTCCGCTGGGCCGCGTGGGCGAACCCATCGATATCGCCCAAGGGGTGCTCTATCTCGCCAGCGACGAAAGCCGCTTCATGACCGGCGCGGAGCTGAAGCTCGACGGCGGCATCTCGGCAATGTGAGCCGCCCCGAAAGGGCCATCAACCCATGATCGACCTCTAATGATAGACTGGCCGGTCTTCGGCCTGATCCTGTTTGCCGCCGCGCTTCACGCCAGCTGGAACGCGTTCCTGAAGGGCAGCGGCGATACGCTGCTTTCCACGACGCTGGTGATGGGCGGGGCGGCGCTGATCGCGCTGGTGGCCCTGCCGTTCCTGCCGGTGCCCGCGCGGGCGAGTTGGCCCTATCTTGCCGTCTCCGCCACGATCCAGGTGGGCTATCTCGTGCTCCTCGTGCGGATTTACCACGCGGTCGACATGAGCCTTGCCTATCCATTGATGCGCGGCAGTGCGCCGCTTGCGGTGGCGCTGATCAGCACGCTGTGGCTGGGCGAAGCGCTGCCAGGGCTCGCGTGGATCGGCATTGGCTCGATCTGCCTTGGCATTCTGGCCATGGCCATCGGCGCGCGCGGAGCGCTGAGCCCGGTTGGCCTTGCCATGACACTCACGAATGCCGCGATCATTGCCGCTTATACGCTGATCGATGGCATGGGCGCGCGGGCCTCGGGAACCCCGGCTGCTTACACGCTGTGGCTCTCGCTGCTCACAGGCTTGGCCATGATCGGCTGGGCGACCCTCGCGCGGGGCGGCGCGCTCGTGAGCTATGTGCGGCGCAGGTGGCATGTGGGGCTGATCGGCGGGGCAGGCACGATCGTGTCCTATACTATCGCGCTCTGGGCCATGACCATGGCGCCCATCGCCATGGTGGCTGCGCTGCGCGAAACCTCGATCCTGTTTGCAACCGCAATTGCAGGCGTGGTGCTGCGCGAACGGGTTGGCCCTGCGCGGATTGCGGCGGCGGCGATCATCGCCTGCGGCGCGATGCTGCTGCGGCTGGCCTGAGAACCAGAGAACCCCAAAACGAAACCGCCCGCGAGCGCCGCCGGTAAGCGGCCCTCGCGGGCGGATCACATTAGCCTTGGTTCAGGCGATCAGGCGTTCGGATTCGGCGCGAAAGCGCAGATCTTGTTGCCGTCAGTATCACGCAGATAAGCGCCGTACTGCTTGCCGGGCGCGTTTTCGCGCACGCCCGGAGCGCCTTCGCACGTGCCGCCATTGGCAAGACCGGCCGCATGGAACGCATCGACTTCGGCGAAAGTCTTGGCAGCGAAGCCCTGCGTGAAGCCGTTCGACCAAGTGTGCGGCTCGTCGTTCGCGGGCGTCCGGATCATCAGCGCACCGGCTGCGGAGGGAAACAGCGTACCATTCGGCAGCGGCACGGCCTGATGGCCGAGCGCCCCCATCACGGCGGTGTAGAAGGCGCGCGACTTTTCAATGTCGTTGGTGCCGAGAACGGTATGGGTAAACATCGGTATTTCCTTGATTTAGAACACGACGACCGAACGGATGGACTTGCCGGCGTGCATCAGATCGAACGCGGTGTTGATTTCCTCGAGGCCCATGACGTGGGTGATCATGGGATCGATCTCGATCTTGCCCTGCATGTACATGTCGACGATCTTGGGCACATCGGTGCGGCCCTTGGCCCCGCCGAACGCGGTGCCGCGCCAGTTGCGGCCCGTGACCAGCTGGAACGGACGGGTGGCGATTTCCTTGCCAGCCTCGGCCACGCCGATGATGATGCTGGTGCCCCAGCCGCGGTGGCAGGCTTCGAGCGCAGTGCGCATCACTTCGGTGTTGCCGGTGGCGTCGAAGGTATAGTCTGCGCCGCCGTCGGTCAGTGCGACGATCGCCGCCACGGTGTCCTCGCGGCTCATGCCCTTGGTGTTGAGGAAGTCGGTCATGCCGAAGCGGCGGCCCCATTCCTCGCGGTCCGGGTTGATGTCGACGCCGATGATCTTGTTCGCGCCAGCAAGGCGAGCGCCCTGGATCACGTTGAGGCCGATGCCGCCGAGACCGAAGATCACGACATTGTCGCCGACTTGCACCTTGGCGGTGTTGATCACCGCGCCCACGCCCGTGGTCACGCCGCAACCGATGTAGCAGCTCGACTGGAACGGCGCGTCTTCACGGATCTTGGCGAGCGCGATTTCCGGCAGAACGGTGAAGTTCGAGAAGGTGCTGCAGCCCATGTAGTGAAACACGGTCTGGCCCTTGTAGCTAAAGCGGCTGGTGCCATCGGGCATCAGGCCCTTGCCCTGCGTGGCGCGGATCGCGGTGCACAGGTTGGTCTTGCCCGAGAGGCAGCTTTTGCACTGGCGGCATTCGGGCGTGTAGAGCGGGATCACGTGATCGCCGGGCTTCACGCTGGTCACGCCCGCGCCGACTTCGCGCACGATGCCGGCGCCTTCATGGCCGAGCACGCTGGGGAAGATGCCCTCGCTATCGAACCCATCGAGCGTGTAGGCATCGGTGTGGCAGATGCCCGTCGCCATGATCTCGACCAGAACTTCGCCCGCCTTGGGGCCTTCCAGATCAAGCTCGACAATCTCGAGCGGCTTCTTGGCTTCAAACGCAACAGCGGCGCGGGTCTTCATGGGTGGGTCCTTCCGGAAAAAATTCAGCCCTGCCGATAGGCAAAGCGGTGGTTCTGTTCAATCGGGTTCGCGGCTCAATCAGCCTCTCTTAGGGCAAGCATGAGCATTAGCGCTGCCGCCATGACCGAACCGCATGCCATGATAGCAGAGACTGTGAAGAGGCTGAGCCCGCCTGCGGTAAACAGCGTGCCTGCCAGAATGGGCGAGCCTGCCGAACCGATGCGCCCCGCGCCAATAGCAAAGCCGGTGCCGGTAGCGCGCACATGGGCGGGGAAACCGTGCGCAAAGGCGCTGTAGAAGCCGACAATCGCGGCATTGGTGGCAAAGCCGGTGCAGAACACCGCAAAGCGCCAGCCAACCAGCGTCGTATCGCTGCCGCCAAGGCCAAACACCACGACCGCCACTGCGCCGAGCAGCAGCATGACAATCGTCGGCCACTTGATCCCGAAGCGGTGCATCAGGAAGCCGAACAGGGCGCCGCCGGTCGCGCCGCCGATATTGGCCCACACCAGCACGCTGGCCGCCTGGGGCGCCGCAAAACCTAAGTCCGCGACGATCTTGGGCGACCACTTGAGGATATAGTAGAACGTGATCGCGTGAAGGGAATAGCCGATGGTGAGGACCATCGTGGTGCCGATCAGGCCGGGCTTCAGGATATCGAGCACGCTGGCTTTGCTATCGCGCACATCAACCGGTGGCAGTGCTTCGATGCCGGGCAAGCGCAGCTTGGCCATCGAGGCGTTGATCCGCGCCAGCGCGCCTTCCGGCCGCCGAGCAAGAAGATAGGCCGGGGTTTCGGGCACGAAGAACCAGATCAGCGGAATGAACACCACGGTCGCAATCGCGCCAAATTCGAACACCACGCGCCAGTCACCGCTCGTCAGCAGCAAAGCGGCAATCGTGCCGCCGATGGTGGCGCCCAGCGGATAGCCGATCACCATGAGCGACATGGCAAGGCTGCGGCCCTTGGCGCTCGAAAGTTCGGCTGTCACCGCGTTGATCGCTGCAAGCATGCCGCCGATGCCAAGGCCGGTGATGAAGCGCCAGAGGCCCAGCATCTGCGGGTTCTGCGCGGTGGTGGCCAGCGCCATGCCGCCCGCCATGACGACAAGGCAGCCCAGCATCGTCGGGCGGCGGCCAAACCGGTCCGCCGCGCCGCCGAGCAGGATCGAGCCCACCCCCATGCCGACGAGTTCCATCGCCAGCACCACGCCCAGCGCATCGCGCGCGATGCCCCATTCCTTGGCAATGCCGGGCGCGGCAAAGGCGCTGGACAGCACGTCGAACCCATCAAGCGCGTTGAGCGCGATCATCAGCACGACGGCGATCCATTGCGCCGCGCTCATCGGCGTGCTGCGAATGATCTCGCGCGGATCGGTGTTCATCTTCGTCAAACTCCCCGGATGCGGTGTCTTGCGCGCCGCAATTGTCACTCGTGAATGCGCGAAAGCAGTTCGATCAACTGCCGCACTTCCTTGTCGTTGAAACGGCTCTTCACCCAGGCCTCATGCTCGGCAATCGCGGTCTTGGCGCGCGCCAGCATGGCATGGCCGGCCGGATCGAGGAACAGCGCCTGCTTGCGCCCATCCTTGTCAGACCGGTCGCGGCGCAGGAAATGCTTGGCCTGCAGGCGGTTGATGATCGCCATCGTAGTCGCGCGGTCCATGCGCAGGCGCTGCGCCAGATCGGTCTGCGCGATGCCGGGATGGTCATCGACCAGCCACAGCACCGAAACCTGCTTCTGCGTAAGATCGAGATCGGTGAACGTCTCGGTGAAATGCCTGAGGCACGCCCCATGCGCGAGGCGGATGTGGAAGCCCAGAATGTCCTTGATCGCGCCGATATCGGCCTGCCCTTCGGGCGGCGGCGGCGGTGTCGCCGCATCGGCAAACTTGTCCTTGATCAATGCAGCATCCACCCTTTCAGCGTTTGTTCCGCCTTGCCTATTCGTTAGCAACACTTACAATCAGACCCCAAGCGAAAAAGCCCGAGAGGACATGCCATGGCCCATTTCCCCAACAGCCCTAGCTTCACCGGGTTCAACACGCCCTCGCGGATCGAGGCCGACATCGCGGACCTCGCGCATGAGGGCACGATCCCTGCAGAGCTAAACGGCGCATTCTTCCGCGTCCAGCCCGACCCGCAATTTCCTCCGCGTCTGGGTGACGATATCGCGTTCAACGGCGATGGCATGATCACGCGTTTCCACATCCACGATGGCCAGGTCGATTTCTGCCAGCGCTGGGCGCAGACCGACAAGTGGAAGCTGGAAAAGGCCGCGGGCAAGGGCCTGTTCGGCGCCTATCGCAATCCGCTGACCGACGATGAAGCCGTGAAGGGCGAAGTGCGCGGCACGGCCAACACCAACGCCTTCGTGTTCGGCGGCAAGCTTTGGGCCCTGAAGGAAGACAGCCCCGCGCTGGTCATGGACCCAGCGACGATGGAAACCGCAAGCTACGAAAAGTTCGGCGGCAAGATGACCGGGCAGACTTTCACAGCCCACCCCAAGGTCGATCCGAAGACCGGCAACATGGTCGCCATCGGATATGCCGCCAGCGGCCTTTGCACCGATGACGTGACCTACATGGAAGTGAGCCCCTCGGGCGAGCTCGTCCGCGAGGTGTGGTTCAAGGCACCCTACTATTGCATGATGCACGATTTCGGGATCACCGAGGATTACCTCGTGCTGCACATCGTGCCCTCGATCGGCAGCTGGGAACGGCTCGAACAAGGCCAGCCGCACTTCGGATTCGATACAACGATGCCGGTCTACCTCGGGATCATCCCGCGCCGCGACGGGGTGACGCAGGCGGATATCCGCTGGTTCAAGCGGGGCAACTGCTTCGCATCCCACGTGCTCAACGCCTGGCAGGAGGGGACGAAGGTCCATTTCGTGACCTGCGAGGCCAAGAACAACATGTTTCCCTTCTTCCCCGATGTGCACGGCGCGCCGTTCAACGGGATGGAGGCGATGAGCTATCCCACCGACTGGGTGGTCGACATGGCATCGAACGGCGAGGACTTCGCCGAGATCAACAAGCTCTCCGACTCGATGGGCGAGTTTCCGCGCATTGACGACCGCTTTACGGGCAGCAAGACCCGGCACGGCTGGTTCCTTGAAATGGATGTGCGCCGCCCTGTCGAGCTCAAGGGTGGCAGCGCGGGCGGCCTCATCATGAACTGCCTGTTCCACAAGGATTTCGAGACGGGCGCGGAACAGCACTGGTGGTGCGGACCGGTGTCCTCGCTGCAGGAACCCTGCTTCGTCCCCCGCAGCAAGACCGCGCCCGAAGGCGACGGATGGATCGTGCAGGTGTGCAACCGTCTAGAGGAGCATCGCAGCGACCTCCTGATCTTCGACGCGCTCGATATAGCCAAGGGCCCCGTCGCCACGGTGCAGATCCCCATCCGCCTGCGCTTTGGCCTGCACGGCAACTGGGCAAACTCGGACGAAATCGGACTGGCGGCCTAAAAACCCTTCCCGCCCTCTCCGGTTATTGCTATTGCACATAACAATAACCGGAGAGGGAGAATCCGATGTCTGCTCGCCAACCTTCCGTGCGTATCTGGAATGCCGTTCTGGCAGCCAGCGTTGCCTTGACCCCAGTGGCCGTTTCCGCCCAATTACCTGCACCGGCAGCAGTACCCGCACAGCCCTCGCCCGCTGTCATCTCCATGCGCGAGCAATGGCTCAATCCGGCGGTCAACAGCTTCACATTCCGCGATACCAACAAGGTCTTCGAAAGCCGCGACGTGCCGCGCTCAGGCCCGGTCAGCCCGCTGAACAATGGCACCGCGCTCGCCATGCCGCAGCACCAGTCTTCTGGCGCAGCGATGGGCTACGATGCCTGGGCAGACCGCACCTTCACCAATGCCCTGCTGGTCATGAAGGACGGCAAGGTCGTCTTCGAGGACTACCGCAACAAGTCTGACGCGACCACGCACTTCATCTCGTTTTCGATGGCCAAGACGATCACGGCGCTGCTCGTCGGCATTGCGCTGGGCGAACACAAGATCCGCTCCCTCGACGACAAGGCCGGTGATTATGTGCCTGAGCTGAAATCCGGCGGCTACGGCGGAGCCACGATCCGCCAGATCCTTCAGATGCGCTCGGGCGTGGACTATGAGGAGCGCTACGATTTCGGCGAGCATCCCAGCCTCGCCGCGACGATCCACATGAACGCCATCGTGCGCAACAAGATGCGCTTTGCCGATCCCGCCACCACAATCGGCAAGAAGACCGTGCCCGGCAGCACCTTCAACTACGCCACGCTCGATACCGCCGTGCTCGGCTGGATTCTGGAACGCGCGACCGGCGAGAAGCTGGAGACCTACACCGCCAGCCACTTGTGGG
>CANGJB010000035.1 GCA_947453945.1 Sphingomonadaceae bacterium | reverse complement strand
TGACGTCACGGACCGCACAGCCTTCGCCGCCGTTGCCGACCGGATGGACATCGAACTGGGCGGAATAGACATTCTCATCAACAACGCCGGTGTAGGCGTGGAAGGGCCGGTGCTGGATGCCGGCTATGCTGATTGGGACTTCGGCCTCGGCGTCAATCTGGGCGGCGTTGTGAACGGCTTGCAGAGCTTGCTGCCGCGAATGATTGCCCACGGGCGGGGCGGGCACGTGGTCAACGTCTCCTCGCTCGCCGCCGCTGTGCGGATGCCTTCGAACTTCGCGATCTATGCGGCCGGCAAGGCGGCGGTGCTCAACCTTTCGGAAAACCTGCGTGAGGAACTGGCGGGCAAGGGCATCGGCATGTCGGTGCTGTGCCCCGCTTTCGTGCGATCAAACATCCACGAAGCTGCCCTCAATCGCCCCGCGCACTTGCGCATCGGCAGCGGCTTTACCCAAAGCGAGGCCAGCCTGCTGGAGCGTCCGCCGGGCGATGACTGGATGGACCCCGAGACGGTTGGCGAGATCGTGGCCGATGGCATCCTTGCAAACCGGCTCTACATCGTCACCCACGGCGAATTCCGCGACAAGATGCGTGAACGCAATCAAGCTTTGATGGACGCTGTGCCCGAGGCTGCATTCCAGCACTGATCAGGTTGAGGCAGGCTCTTCGCGCACGCGCAGCATCGCAAGCGCTGCAGCCGCCATCACCGCGGCGCCTACCAGCATCGTCCACTTCGGTTCCGCCGGGAAGAAGCTGCGGATCACCCCGCCCATGATCGTTGCGACCATCAGCTGCGGCACAACGATGAACACGTTGAAGACGCCGATGTAGATGCCGAACTTGTGCGGCGGCAGGACCCGCGTCAGGATCACATAGGGCATCGCCAGGATCGAGGCCCAGGCGATCCCGATGAACACCATCGGCGCCAGCAGCAGCCACTTTTCGTGCAGCACGAGCAGCAGCAAAAAGCCGATCGATCCGCCCAGCAGGCACACCATATGCGTGCTTGCATTGCCGATCCGCCGCGCGAGCACCGGCAAGAAGAAGGCTGCCAGCGCCGCCACGCCGTTGTAGAAGGCAAACATCACACCGACCCAATCCGCACCCGCATTGTAGGCGGCGCTCGCCGTATCCTTCGCGCCGAAAACATACTGGGTGACCACCGGCGTCGTGTAGATCCAAAGGATGAACAGCGCGGTCCATGTGAAGAACTGCGCCAGCGCCAGTTGCCGCATTTGTGCGGGCATCTGGGCAAGGTCGCTCATGATCTCGGCCAGTGCACCTTTGGCCCGGGCTGCGCGCAAGGCTATCTGAGCAAGGCCGAACAGCGCGAGGCCACTGCCCAGCACATAGAGCTGCTTGTCGAGGCCCTGCTGCGCCACAAGCGCGAGCAATCCGGCACCGAGCGCCAGCCAGAAAGGCCCGCGCGCCGAATAGACCAGCGGCTGCGCTCCTGCGTCCGCCGGGCCTGCGCCTGCAAACGCCGCCATCTCCTCAGGGCTGTATTCGCGCACGGTAAAGGCTGTCCAAGCCACCGCCAGCACCATCGCCGCGGCACCAATGTAGAAGCTTAGCCGCACTGAATCCGGCACCATGCCTTCCGGCGCCGTGTTGGCGATGCCGGCCCACGCAAACAGCGCGGGCAGCACGCTTCCGACCACGGCGCCGGCGCCGATGAACCAGGTTTGCAAGGCGAACCCCTGCGCGCGTTGAGCATCCGGCGTCATGTCGCCCACGAACGCACGGACCGGCTCCAGTGCGATATTGAGCGAGGCATCGAGGAGCCACAGGAACGCCGCTGCCAGCATGAGGACGCCCGCTTGCGGTAGGCCCAGCAGCGCCAGCGCCGACAGCACCGCACCCGCCACGAAGTAGGGTCGCCGCCGTCCGAAGCGGCCCCAGGTTCGATCCGAATAGTGTCCGATCAGTGGTTGCACGATAAGGCCCGTCACCGGCCCTGCAATCCACAGGAACGCCAGCCCATCCACGCTGCTGCCCAGCGACTGGAAGATGCGGCTGACATTGGCGTTCTGCAGCCCGAACGCGAGCTGGATGCCGAAGAAGCCGAAGCTCATGTTCCACAGCCCCCCGAAGGACTGCTGCGGTTTCTGGCGTGTGGTCATTGGCTTTCCGGCTCCCGTGGACGCCCTTGCGGATACCCATTGCTCTGTGTTTTCGAGCTGATCCCTAGGCGAGTGGAGGCGCAGGGGCAGCAATGCATACGAATGTCATCCGTATGCCCGCCGCTTGGCGTTCAGCCGGATCACCCCCCAGTGCTGGCGCGCACCACCAGCCGCGTTGGCAGGAAGGGGGAGGGCGGCTGCTTGTCTTCCACTTGCGCCATCACCGTCTCGACCAGCGCCAGGCCGGCATGGCGGATGTCCTGCATCACCGTGGTCAGCGGCGGCGAGGTGACGCTTGCTGCAGGGATATCGTCAAACCCCACCACAGCCACATCGCCCGGAATGCTCAGCCCCGCTTCACCCAGCGCCAGCATCGCCCCGATGGCAATGAGGTCGCTGGCGGCAAAGATCGCATCGAACGGCTTGCCACTCGCAACGAGCTTGCGCGCCGCCTCATAGCCCAGCTCCTCAGACGAGATCGCCGGTACGACGAGGTCTGGATCATGGACAAGTCCGGCGGTTTCCACCGCGCGGACGAGGCCCTCATAGCGGTTCTTGAATTCGGGATAGTGACTGTCCGCCTGCCCCAGAAAGGCGATGCTGCGCCGCCCGCGCGCCAGCAGGTGCTCACCCGCCAAGCGGCCCGCACCGAAATTGTCCGAACCCACCGTCGCCCCGATGGTATCGGGCTCCACTGCGCCCCAGCGCACAAAATGCGCGCCGCTGCGTACCAAC
This sequence comes from Sphingomonadaceae bacterium, assembly GCA_947453945.1. Taxonomy (GTDB): domain Bacteria; phylum Pseudomonadota; class Alphaproteobacteria; order Sphingomonadales; family Sphingomonadaceae; genus Novosphingobium. Next base: position 26,669 of record CANGJB010000035.1, on the reverse strand, counting down.
TGGCGCAGGCGGCTTTCGTAGAGCGTGTAATCGCCATAGCCGAGCAGGATCAGGCCATCGGCGCGGTGGCTATCCTGGTAGCGTTTGTGCCAATCATCATCGAGCCGCTGGAACGAGATGAGCAGGTCCAGCCCCCGCGCGGCGCAGTGCCGCGTGATCGAGCCGAGCATGGCCAGGAAGAACGGATTGATGCCGGATTCGTCCGGTGTCGGATCCTCGAAAAACAACAGCGCCAGGGTATTGGACCGCTGTGAGCGGAGCGAGGACGCATTCTTGTCGACCGTGTAGCCCAGTTGCCGGGCAATCCCCTCGATCTTCTGGCGCGTGGCAAGGCTGACCGATTTGCTCCCGCGCAGCGCCCGGCTCACCGTGGGCTGCGAAACCCCGGCAAGGTAGGCGATATCGAAACTGGTCGGCTTGTTGGACGGCCTGCGGCCCATCGCCTTTTCCTCCCGTGCCGCCGCGGTGTGTCCCGCATGGTCAGCCTCAGTGAGTTTACGCATGGAAATGCATGGACGCAATTGCCCCGAGGGACTCGGACACTACTTGGGCCCGCTTGGGGACAATGCGTGGCTATTGCGTGTCACCTCGCCTGCTAAGACCCCGGAATCCCGATGGTATACGTATGCCATATTCGTTACGCGCCGCACCGGCTCTACCCAGCGCCCCGTACTGGACCCGGAATAACCGTGTTCCGACAGTTTGAGGCCGCATTCCGGCCGCATGGGGGAGATCTGATTTCCATGGCTAACCACACCCTTCTTGCCATTCGCATTGCCAGCTTCAGGGGCAGCTCGGCAATTGCGCTGACCGCCGCGGCTTTGGCAGCACCCGCCTTCGCGCAGGAAGCCGCACCGCAGGCTGCTGAAGCCGCTGCCGAAGATACTGCGATTGTCGTCACCGGCTACCGCGCATCGCTCAATGCCTCCGCCTCGATCAAGCGCGGCGCGGCGACCATCGTCGAAGCGCTCTCGGCCGAAGACATCGGCAAGCTGCCCGACGTTTCGATCGCGGACTCGCTCGCCCGCCTGCCTGGTGTCACCTCGCAGCGCCTCGAAGGCCGCGACCAGCGCCTCTCGATCCGCGGACTCGGCCCCGATTTCGGCACCACATTGCTCAACGGGCGCGAGCAGGTCACCGTTGGTGACAACCGCGGCGTTGAGTACGATCAGTACCCGGCCGAATTCTTCAAGAACGTCGTCGTCTACAAGGCGCCGACCCCGTCGCTGGTCGCCGCCGGTATCTCCGGCACGGTCGATCTGCGCATGCTGCGCCCGCTGGCGCAGAAGGACCGGATCGTTTCGCTGCAGCTGCGCGGCCAGATGAACGGCATCAAGAAGCTTAACCCCGATGGCAGCCGCTACGGCTACCGCGCCTCGGCAGCTTATGTCGACAAGTTCGACGATGATACCTTCGGCATCGCCATCGGCGTTTCCGCCACCGACGCCCCTTCGCAGAATGAGCGCTACAACGCGTGGGGTTTCCCGAACGAGGGATCGGCCGCTGGCAACCTGTTCCTTGGGGGAGCGAAGCCCTACGTTCAGTCGAACAAGCTTCAGCGCTACGGCGCGGTCGCGACGCTGGAATACCAGCCGAGCGACAGCTTCCACTCGACCCTCGATGTGCTCTATTCGCACTTCAAGGAAACGCAGATCCTGCGCGGCATCGAGTTCCCGATTGCTCCGGCCTGGGGCTCGGGCGCAACCGTCGAGCCCGGCTACACGGTCGATGGCGGCCTCGTTACCCAAGCCACGCTCACCGGCATTCACGCCGTGCAGCGCAATGATCGCAACAAGCGCGAAGCCGATAACTTCTCGGTGGGCTGGAACAACGTCATCGGTCTCAGCGACACGATGCATCTGACGCTCGATGCGTCCTACAGCACCGCCAAGCGCACCGATGATCTGCTCGAAACCTACACCGGCACCGGCTACGGCGCGACCGGCGCTGCGGACACGATCAAGATCTCGGCCAATCCCAACGGCACCTTCGATATCGTCCCGACGCTCAACTATGCCGACAAGTCGTTGTTCGGCCTGACCGACCCGCGGGGTTGGGGTTACAACGGCACTAAGGCCGTCGTGCAGGCGGGCTTCCTCAACCGTCCGAAGTTTAAGGATGATCTCCTCTCGCTGCGCGCCGACCTTGATGGTTCGATCGATGGCGCTGGCCCGGTCGCCGGTTGGCAGATCGGCGCCAACTTCAGCCGCCGCAAGAAGACCTCGAAGTTCACCTCGTTCTTCCTGTGCCCGAAGGGCCCCGGCAGCAACTGTTCGGTGGATAGCGGCACGACCAAGTTTGCGCCGATCCCGGATCAGGCCGTCGTCGGCACCGTGCCGCTCGCCTATCTCGGCGTGCCGCAGATGCTGGCGCTCGATCCAGTCTATCTCGTCAATAACTCGCTTTCTTCGGTCTACGACAACCGGCCGGAGTCGCTGGTGCGCGACAACACCGTCACCGAGAAGGTGTGGACCGGCTATGCGATGCTGAAGCTTGACGGTGACGTCGGCGGCAAGAAGCTCACCGGCTCGATCGGCGTGCAGGCGGTCTACACCGACCAGCGGTCGACCGGTTCGATCTCGCGCTTCGACTCCACAACCGGCAACGTTCTGGTTGTTCCGGCAAATGGCGGAGACAAGTTCTGGCGCGTGCTGCCGAGCGCGAACTTTGCGCTCGAGGTGGCGAATGCCACTTACGTCAAGCTCGCCGGCTCGCTCAGCATGGTGCGCCCGCGTCTCGATCAGGAGCGGGTCAACCAGGAGTTGACCTTCAACTTCCAGAACTTGGGTTCGAACGATCCGACCCGTCCGTTCTTCCAGTCGAAGGGAGGCAACTCCGAGCTTCGTCCCTATCGTTCGGCCAACGTCGACCTGTCGGTCGAGCACTACTTCCCGAAGGGCGGTTACGTTTCGCTTGCCGGGTACTACAAGAAGCTGACCGACTTCGTGAACCCGCAGCGCAACCTGCCTTTCGACTTCTCGGCGGTGGCGGCGGCGCTGCCTGCAGACCTGCGCAGCCAGCTTGCGACAACGGTCGGCGTGGTCTCGCAGCCGCTCAACGATGGCGAAGGTTCGCTCAAGGGCGCGGAGTTCACGCTCTCGCTGCCATTCTCGCTGGTTTCGCCTTCGCTTGACGGCTTCGGCTTCTACGGCAGCGGCTCCTACACCGACAGCACGATCCGCCTGAACAGCGATCCGGCCAATCCGATCACGCTCCCGGGCCTGTCGGATTGGGTGGGCAACGCTTCAGTCTACTACGAAAAGCACGGCCTCCAGCTGCGCGCCTCGTATCGCTACCGTTCGAAGTTCCTTGCCGAAGTCGCTGGCCTTTCGGCCAACCCGACTTACCGCACGGCGAAGGCGGAAGGGATCCTCGATGCCCAGATCGGGTATGACTTCCAGCCCGGTTCGGCGCTCGAAGGCCTCTCGGTCCTGTTCCAGGCGCGCAACCTGACCGATCGTCCGTTCATCACTTACCAGAACAACGATCCGCGTCAGGTGATCGACTACCAGCGCTATGGCCGGGACTTCTACGTGGCCGTCAGCTACAAGTTCTGAAGTCGTATGCGGACCGGGCGGATGGCTTGCTGCAAGTTCATCCGCCCGGTACTTTGCCTCGTGCCTGAGATCACGAAAACCCGCTGGCGGCCAGCACGTATGCCTTCCGTTTGCGGCGGTGTCCCGGCGCCAAGTTCCACCATCCGGCCCGCAAGGAACCAGTGATGAGCAGCACTGAAACCAGCAGAAATGCCGGTGCCCCGGGCGGCCCTGTGCGTATCATCGTGGCCGGTGGCGGCACCGCCGGATGGATGGCGGCGGCTGCGTTCGGCCATTTCCTTGACCGGGGTTTCACAGTCACGCTGGTCGAATCCGAAGAGATTGGCACGGTCGGTGTGGGTGAGGCGACGATCCCGCAGATCCGCATGTTCAATCAGGCTTTGGGAATAGACGAGGACGCGTTCATCCGCGCCACGCAGGCCACCTTCAAGCTTGCCATCGAATTCGTCGGGTGGTCCACGCCCGGCAGCCGCTACATGCACGCGTTCGGCGATGTCGGGCGCGATGTGGGGCTCTGCGCATTTCATCACTACTGGTCGCGCGCGCGCCGGCTTGGTCTTGCCGGGCCGGCGGGTGACTATGCGATCAATGATATCGCCGCACGCGCCGGGCGGATGCACCGCGGCGCGCCGCTCACCAGTCGCAACGTGCCCGAAATGCCCCATGCATTCCATTTCGATGCGGGGCTCTATGCCACCTTCCTGCGCCGGTTCGCCGAAGAGCGCGGCGTCACGCGGCGCGAGGGCAAGATCGCCGAGGTGCGGCAGAATCCTCTTAGCGGCGACGTGACCTCGCTCTTACTCGCCTCCGGCGAGGAGATTGCGGGCGACCTGTTCATCGATTGCACGGGTTTCCGCGCGCTGCTGATCGGCGGGGCCATGGGCAGCGGCTATGTTGATTGGAGCCACTGGCTGCCGTGCAACCGGGCGCTTGCCGTGCCAAGCGGGCGGGCACCAGATTTCACGCCTTATACCCGCGCCACCGCGCACGAGGCAGGCTGGCAATGGCGCATTCCGCTCCAGCACCGCACCGGCAACGGCCGCGTCTACTGCAGCGCGTTTACTTCCGATGATGCGGCGGCGGAGAGCCTGCTTGCCCATCTCGATGCGCCCGCGTTGGCCGATCCGCGCCCCATTCGCTTCACCACTGGCCGCCGCGTAGAGGCGTGGCGCGGCAACGTGATCGCGGTGGGCCTTGCCAGCGGTTTCCTCGAACCGCTGGAATCGACGAGCATCCATCTCATCCAGACGGCAATCTCGCGCATCCTCAAGCTGCTGCCCGGCAAAGTGCAAACGCAGGCCGCGCGCGATGAATACAACCGCCAGTTCACCTTCGAGATGGAGCGCATCCGCGATTTCATCGTGCTGCACTACCACGTCAACCAGCGGCCCGAGCCGTTCTGGCAGGCGGTGCGCGACATGGCGCTACCCGATACGCTGGGTGACAGGATCGAACTGTTCCGCGCAAGCGGGCATATCGCGCGCCATGGCGACGAACTCTTCGGCGAAGTGGGCTGGTTTCAGGTCATGGCGGGGCAGGGGATCGTGCCCGAAACCAGCCACGCGCTTGCCGAAACCATCGACGAGGCCGACCTCAAGTCCTACCTTGAAACGTTGAACGGCCTCTATCGCCGCGAAGTGGAGCGCTATCCGGCTCATGCCGATTTCATCGCGCGCCACTGCGCTGCGCCGGCCTTGGGCGCCTCTGCATGAAGCGGGCGCTGCGCCTTGCCGTCCTCGGCTTGCTGGCCGCTGTGAGCGCGCCGGCCAGTGCACAGGCACCGCTTGATGCTGTCCGCGCGCGCCCGGCAGCGGGTGAAGTCGTCTACTTCCTCCTGCCGGACCGCTTCGAGAACGGCGATCCCGCCAATGACCGGGGCGGCCTCAAGGGCGATCGCCTACAAACCGGCTATGACCCCGCAGCAAAGGGTTTCTACCACGGTGGCGATCTCAAGGGGCTGATCCAGCGGCTCGACTATATCAAGGGCCTTGGCGCCACGGCGGTCTGGGTGGGCCCGGTGTTCAGGAACAAGCCGGTGCAAGGCGCGCCGGGGCAGGAAAGCGCCGGCTATCAAGGTTATTGGATCACCGATTTCACCCGCGTCGATCCCCATTTTGGCACCAACGCCGATTTCAAGGCGCTGGTCGATGCGGCCCACGCGCGCGGGCTCAAGGTCTACATGGACATCATCGCCAACCATACGGCCGATGTGATCCAATACCGCGAGAAGGACGCCTCGGGCGGCTTTCCCTACCGTTCCCGCGCGGACTATCCCTATTCCAGGCGCGCCGGACTTGCAGGCCCCGCAATCAATCCTGATTTTGCAGGTGACGGCGATTCCTCACCCGCCAACTTTGCGAAACTCGTCGATCCGTCGTTCGCCTACACGCCGTTCGTCCCGGCGGGTGAGGCGCATGTAAAAGTGCCTGACTGGCTCAACGACCCCGCCTTCTATCACAACCGGGGCAATTCGACTTTCACCGGCGAAAGCAGCCGCTTCGGCGATTTCGTAGGGCTCGATGACCTGTTCACCGAACACCCCCGCGTGCGGGACGGTATGATCGAAATCTACCGCAAGTGGATCACGGATTTCGGCATCGACGGCTACCGCATCGATACGGCTCGCCATGTCGATCCCGGCTTCTGGCAGGCTTTCGTTCCAGCCATGCTGGAAACCGCCCATGCGCGCGGCATACCCAACTTCGCGATCTTCGGCGAAGTCGCGCATGAAGGGCCAGATAGCGGCTACATCGCGCAGTACACCCGCCGCGACGCCTATCCCGCGGTGCTTGATTTCGCGTTTCAGGGCGCAGTTCTAGCCGCACTAGCGCAGGGCAGGGGCACCTCGGTGCTGACCGAATTGTTCGATGGTGATGTGCTCTACGAAGGCGGCGAAGCGGCGGCGCTTGCCCTGCCGACATTCCTTGGCAACCACGACATGGGCCGTTTTTCCACTCTGGTGCGCAAGCAGCAGCCCGATATCGCGCAGGCCGACCTCGCAGCGCGGGTCAGCCTCGCGCATGTGATGCTGATGACGCTGCGCGGCTCGCCCGTGATCTACTCGGGCGACGAACAGGGTTTCGTCGGCGATGGCAACGATCAGGATGCGCGTGAGGATATGTTCGCCAGTCAGGTCGCGAGCTACAATGACAATGAGTTGCTCGGCACCAGTAATCCGGCCGGCGCCGCTCATTTTGATGCCGCGCATCCCTTCTACCGGATGATCGCCCGCCTCTCGGCGCTGCGCGTAGCGCATCCGGCGCTGACACGCGGCGGGCAGATCGTGCGCGCCGATGCGCAGGCCCCGGGCCTGTTCAGCGTATCGCGCTTCGATCCCGATAGCGGCGCGGAATATCTGATTGCTTTCAACACCAGCGATGCGCCAATCCATTCCGCTAGTGTTGTTGGCACCACAGCCGAGACACTGGAAACCCTGTTCGGCACATGTCCGGCCCGCGTTACCGCGCCGGGCAGCGTGATGCTCGATCTGCCCGCATTCGGGAGCGCGGTATGCCGCCTCCTCCCTTCCTCCCCAGGAAACCAGACCGTCAAATGAGCCCTGCGATGAACCCGGCCACGGCCCCAGCACAGCCAGCACCCAACGCGGATGACCTCCCGTGGTGGCGCGGCGCTGCGATCTACCAGATCTATCCGCGCAGCTTCCAGGATGCGAACGGCGACGGGATCGGCGATCTGCCCGGCATTACCGAGCGGCTTTATCATGTTGCCGCGCTGGGTGTGGATGCGATCTGGGTCTCGCCGTTCTTCACCTCGCCGATGCGCGATTTCGGCTATGACGTGGCAGACTATTGCGATGTCGATCCGATCTTCGGCACGCTCGCCGATTTCGATCGCATGGTCGCGCGCGCGCATGAACTGGGCCTCAAGGTCACGATCGATCAGGTCTATGCCCATACCTCGGACCAGCATCCGTGGTTTGAGGAAAGCCGCCAAAACCGCACCAACCCACGCGCGGACTGGTACGTCTGGGCCGATCCGCAGGAGGACGGCGCGCCGCCTTCCAACTGGCAGTCCGTGTTCGGCGGGCCTGCCTGGACATGGGACGCGCGCCGCTGCCAGTACTATTTGCACAATTTCCTCAGCAGCCAGCCCCAGATCAATGCGCACAATCCGGCGGTGCAGGAAGCGCTGCTTGGTGTGATGCAATTCTGGCTGGACCGCGGCGTCGACGGGTTCCGCATCGATGCGCTCAATTTCCTGATGCACGACCCGGCGCTGCGCAACAATCCGCCCGCGCCCTATGACGGTCGCCGCCGCACGCGCCCGTTCGATTACCAACTCAAGATCTACAACCAGTCGCACCCTGGCATTGTCGGCTTCATCGAACGCCTGCGCGCGCTGTGTGATCGCTATGGCGCGGTGTTCACGCTCGCCGAAGTCGGCGGCGATCTGGCCGAGACCGAGATGCAGCAATACACCGCCGGCGATGCGCGGCTGAACAGCGCCTATGGCTTCGATTTCCTCTATGCTGACCGGCTGACGCCTGAGCTTGTGGTGCAAACGCAATCCAGGTGGCCCGATGCGCCGGGCACGGGCTGGCCAAGCTGGGCCTTTGAAAACCACGACGCGCCGCGCGCGCTCACACGCTGGTGCGCCACCGAACACGCCGATGCCTTCGCGCGGATGAAGGCGATTTTGCTGGCTTCACTACGCGGCAACATCATCATCTATCAGGGCGAGGAACTGGGCCTCACCCAGGTCGATATTCCCTTCGAGCAGATCCAGGACCCCGAAGCGATCGCCAACTGGCCGCTGACGCTTTCGCGCGACGGGGCCCGCACGCCCATGCCGTGGCAGGCGCAGGGCGAGCAGGGCGGCTTCACCACCGGCACGCCTTGGCTGCCACATGGCGCGGAAAACCACGCCCGCGCGGCCGATAGGCAAGAAGCCGATCCGTCATCGCTGCTCCACTTCACCCGCAGCCTGCTCGCGCTGCGCAAGGCCCATTCGGCACTGCGGCGTGGCGATTTCACGGTACTCCATGCAGGGCCGGATGTGCTGGCCTTCCGGCGAGAGGCGGAAGGCACCGGCGTGATCTGCGTGCTCAACATGAGCGCGCAGGCCGCCGCATGGCCTGCAGGAGTGCCCTTGTCCGGCGCAGTGCTGGTCAGCGCCAATGGCGCCCTGCCGGGCCAGCTTCCTCCGTTTGCCGCTATCCTTCTGGAAGAAAGAGACTGACATGCGCCCAGTGATGTCGCTTGCATCCGCCTTTGCCCTCGCATTGGCGGCCGGAACCCCTTTGCCCGCGCAGGCAGAGCCCGATAGCTCAACTGTCACCGCAACATCGCCCGATGGCTCACTGGTCCTCACTGTAACGACCGACAGCAGCAGCCGCCCGGTCTATTCGCTTGTCCGCAAGGGCAAGCTCCTGATCGGTGCCTCGAAGCTCGGCTTCACACTCACCGACGGGCTGAACATGGTGCGCGGCTTCCGCATCACGGGTTCGGAAACCGCCAGCGCGGCCACCACATGGGAACAGCCCTGGGGCGAGCGCCGCTTTGTGCGCGATCATCACAACGAAGTGCTCGTGCGCTTCCAGCAGAACGCAGACTATGCCGGGCGCCGCATGAACGTGCGCTTCCGCCTGTTCGATAACGGCTTCGGCTTCCGCTACGAACTGCCTGAACAACCCGGCCTCAAGACGATGAAGATCGCGGACGAGTGGACCGAGTTCGACGTCGCGGGAGTCGGCACCGCCTTCTGGGTCGCGGGCCTTGAATGGAACCGCGAGGAGCAGGTCTACCAGCGCACCCCAATCGATGGAGTCGCCACCGCTCAAACTCCGATCACGATGCGCCTTGAAGACGGCACGCACCTCGCGTTTCACGAGGCCGCGCTCGTCGACTACTCCGCAATGTATCTCAAGCGCGCCGAACGCCAGTTGTTCCGCACCACGCTTGCCCCCTCCTCGCGCGGCTCCGCCGTGATCCGCGACCTGCCGTTCAACACGCCCTGGCGCACAATCCGTATTGCGGACAGCGCCGCCGGCCTTGTCGAGAACGATCTCGAGCTCAATCTCAACGAGCCCAACAAGATCGGCGATGTCTCATGGTTCAAACCGATGAAGTATATCGGCGTCTGGTGGGGCATGATCCGCGGCGACTGGACCTGGGCCGAAGGACCGCGCCATGGTGCCACGACCGAGCGCGCAAAGCAGTACATCGATTTCGCTGCTAAGAACGGCTTCGGCGGCCTGCTTGTCGAAGGCTGGGACAAGGGCTGGAATGGCGACTGGTTCGGACACGGGCAGGATTTTAGCTTTACCGAGGCTGTCCCTGATTTCGATCTCAAGGCCGTCGCCGCCTATGCCGCGAAGAAGCAGGTCCAACTGATCGGCCACAACGAGACCGGCGGTAATATTGCCAACTACGAGGCACAGCTAGAACCGGCGATGAAGCTCTACCAGTCGCTCGGCATGCATTCAGTGAAGACCGGCTATGTGGCGGATGCGGGCGGCATCATGGCTCCGGGCGACAAGCCGGGCGAAGTCCGCATGGAATGGCACGAAGGTCAGCGTACCGTGCAGCACCACCTCAAGGTCGTTGAAACCGCCGCCAAGTATCAGGTGGCGATCGATGCACACGAGCCGGTCAAGGACACGGGCCTGCGCCGCACCTACCCAAACTGGATCGACCGTGAAGGCGCGCGGGGCATGGAGTACAACGCCTGGGGGCAGTTTGCGAACGGACCGGACCATGAGCCGACGCTCGTCTATACCCGAATGCTTTCGGGCCCGATGGACTTCACCCCCGGCATGCTCAGCCTAGAGGGCGCGAACCATGTGCCGCTGGCCTCCACGCTCGCCAAACAGTTGGGGCTCTATCTGGCGATCTATTCGCCGATCCAGATGGCATCGGACTTCATCGAGAGCCTTGCCGCGCATCCCAAGGAACTGGAATTCATCCGCCAGGTGCCCGCAGACTGGTCTGAGAGCCACCTCATCGCCGGCGAAGTGGGCGACTACGCGATCTTTGCGCGCAAGGATCGGAACAGCGCCGACTGGTATGTCGGCGGCGTCAACGATGCCACCGCGCGCGATCTTACTCTCTCGATGGATTTCCTCGATCCCGGCAAGACCTATACTGCAAGCGTTTGGAAGGACGGGGAAGGGGCGACTTACGAGACCGACGCCCGCCACCGCATCGCCTATGCGACAGTGACGCTGAAGAAGGGCGACAAGCTCCCGATCTGGCTAGCGCCCGGCGGCGGAGCGGCGATCCGGCTCCATCCCGGCAAATGAAGGCTTGAGCCGGGATCGCTGGCCACTCCATTCCAACTCGCATACTTATGCGTGCTGAACCCCCGCGCATTCGGGTCTAGGAAGCGTCCGGGCCCCTTCGAAATGCGCCCGGATGAGGAGTTTGCCGCCATGGCCGTGACCAGCTGTTCCGCCCTGCTTCTGTTCGGCGCGACTGGCGATCTTTCCCGGCGCATGCTGCTGCCTTCGCTCTATGCGCTGCATGAGGACGGTCTGATCGATCCCACCTTGCGCATCGTCGGCACCGCGCGCTCGGTCCATGACGACGCAGAGTTTCGCGAAATGGCCCGCGCTGCACTCGATGAATTCCTGCCCGCCGACCGCAAGGACGAAACCCGGCTCGCCAGCTTCCTCGAACGGCTGGAATACCAGCCGCTTGATGCCTCAAAGCCGGAAGGCTTTGCCGGACTGGCGGAAAAGCTTGGCGATACATCCTGCGGGCTCTCGATCTTCCTTTCGACCGCGCCAGCCTTGTTCGAGCCGACCATCGAGGGCCTGCGTCTGGCCGGTCTCGCCCACGAAGGCGTGCGCATCGGCCTTGAAAAACCGCTCGGCAACGATCTGGCCTCAAGCCGCCGGATCAACGATGCTGTTGCGGCGGGCTTCTCGGAAAAGCAGATCTTCCGCATCGATCACTATCTCGGCAAGGAAACGGTCCAGAACCTCCTCGCCCTGCGCTTTGCCAACATGATGTTTGAGCCGCTTTGGAACAGCGCCGGGATCGATCACGTGCAGATCACTGTCAGCGAAACCGTCGGCCTCGAAGGCCGCAAGGGCTTCTACGACGAAACCGGCGCGCTGCGGGATATGGTGCAGAACCATATGCTCCAGCTCGTCGCGCTCACTGCGATGGAGCCGCCGCTCGAATACGACGCGACCTCGATCCGCGATGAGAAGGTCAAAGTGCTGCGCGCGCTGCGCCCGGTGCGCGCTGATGAGATGGTGCGCGGGCAATATGGCGCCGGGGCCGTGGGCGGCACTGCGGTTACGGGCTATGTGGATGATCTGGATGCCGATTCCGGCACCGAGACATACGTCGCGATCAAAGCCCACGTCGATAACTGGCGCTGGCAGGGCGTGCCGTTCTACTTGCGCCACGGCAAGCGTCTGGCCGAACGGCGCAGCGAGATCGTCGTCCAGTTCAAGGGCGTGCCGCACAACATCTTCACGCAGCGCGGCGGCAAATTGGCGGCCAACCGCCTTGTCATCCGCCTCCAGCCCGAAGAATACGTGCGCCTGCAGGTCATGGCCAAGGAGCCTGGTCTCGATCGCGGCGGGATCGTGCTGCGCGAGGTCAACCTCGATCTCTCGCTCACCACCGCCTTCGCCAAGGCCCGCCGCCGCATTGCCTATGAACGCCTGCTGCTTGATCTGATCGAAGGTGAGCAGACGCTGTTCGTGCGGCGCGACGAGGTTGAAGCGCAGTGGACCTGGGTCGATGCGATCCGCCGCGTCTGGGCCGAGACGGACTTGGACGTGAAGCCGTATGCCGCAGGAAGCTGGGGCCCCAACGCAGGCATCGCGCTGACCGAGCGTGACGGACGCAGCTGGCATGACTGACGTCACCTGGGCCAGCCCGGGCGACGCCGCCGCAGTCGCCGCGCATATCGCCCGCGTGCTCACGCGGCCGGGGCCCAAGCGCCTTGCCTTCACCGGTGGCTCCACGCCGATCAAAGTGTTTGCCCTGCTCGCCTCGCAAGAGCTCGACTGGTCAGGCGTGACCATCGCGCTGACCGATGATCGCCGCGTGCCCGATGATCATCCCGCCAGCAACTTCGGCAAGCTTCACGCCGCGCTGGCTGGAACCGGCGCCACGTTCGAGCGTTTGGAAGAGGGCGCCGCGGTCGCCCCGTTCGATCTTGTCTGGCTGGGCATGGGGGAGGATGGCCATGTCGCCTCGCTCTTTCCGCACATGCAGGCGCGCGTCCGCCCCGGCCCGACAGTGATCGCCACGACCCCGATCCCGCTGCCGCCTGAAGCGCCATTTGATCGGCTCTCGCTCAATGCGCGCGCGCTCAAGGCCAGTGCCGATATCATTCTTGTCGTAACTGGCGCATCGAAGAAGGCGCTGATCGAGAAGGTGCTCGCCGGCTGCGACGCCTATCCCGTTTCCGATTTTCTGCGCGGCTCCGTCCCGCCCGTCACGATCTACTGGAGCGAATAATGCCTCTCCACCCGACAGTCGCAAAAGTCACCGACCGGATCGTTGCCCGCTCGGTAACGACCCGCGCCGCCTATCTCGATCTCATCGCCCGCGCGCGTGATGCCGGCGTGAACCGCGATGTGCTTTCCTGCGGCAACCTTGCGCACGGATTTGCTGCAGCGGGTGAGGACAAGGCTGCGCTGCGCGGCGGGCGGGCGCTCAATATCGGGATCATCACGGCCTACAACGACATGCTTTCGGCCCATCAGCCCTACGGCCGCTATCCGGAGCAGATCAAGCTCTACGCCCGCGAAGTCGGCGCTACGGCCCAGGTGGCGGGCGGCGTTCCCGCAATGTGCGACGGCGTGACGCAAGGGCAGGCCTCGATGGAATTGTCGCTGTTCAGCCGCGACAACATCGCCATGGGCACCGCTGTCGGCCTCAGCCACGGGATGTACGAGGGCGCTCTCCTCCTCGGTATTTGCGACAAGATCGTGCCGGGCCTGCTCATCGGTTCGCTGCGCTTCGGCCACTTACCCACGATCCTCGTGCCTGCGGGACAAATGCAATCGGGCCTTGCGAACAAGGAAAAGCAGCGCATCCGCCAGCTCTATGCCGAAGGCAAGGCCACGCGCGACGAACTGCTCGAGAGCGAAAGCGCGAGCTACCATAGCGCCGGCACCTGCACGTTCTATGGCACGGCCAATTCCAACCAGATGATGATGGAGATGATGGGCCTCCACATGCCCGGTGCCAGCTTCATCAATCCCGGCACCAAACTGCGCCAGGAACTGACCCGCTCCGCCGTCCACCGCGTTACGCAGATCGGATGGGATGGGGAAGACTACCGGCCGTTGGGTCACTGTGTTGACGAGAAAGCCATTGTAAACGCCATCGTTGGCCTCCTCGCCACGGGCGGATCGACCAACCACGTGATCCATCTCCCCGCCATCGCGCGCGCTGCGGGCGTGCAGATCGATTGGGACGATATGGACGAGCTTTCCCGCGTAGTGCCGCTCGTCGCCAGCATCTATCCCAACGGTTCGGGCGATGTGAACGGCTTTGCCGCGGCAGGCGGCATGCCTTACGTGATCCGCGAGTTGGTGGAGGCTGGCCTTGCCCATGGCGATATCCGCACGGTCTATGGCGCCTCGCTGCTCGAAGGCGCCCAGCAGCCGGTACTTGAAGGCGATGCACTGCGCTGGGAACCGGCCCCGACAGAAACCCTCAACCCCGCCATGCTCCGCCCGGTGGCCGAACCGTTCCAGACCGAGGGCGGCCTGCGCCTGGTTCATGGAAATCTCGGGCGCGGCACGATCAAGGTCAGCGCGGTGGACCGCACGCGTTGGACTATCGAGGCGCCTTGCCGGGTGTTTTCCGATCAGAATGATGTGATCACCGCGTTCAAGGCGGGTGAACTGGAGCGTGATGTCGTCGTGGTCGTGCGGTTCCAGGGCCCGGCGGCGAACGGGATGCCCGAATTGCACAAGCTCACGCCATCGCTTGGCGTGTTGCAGGACCGGGGCTTTCGTGTCGCGCTTGTGACCGATGGCCGCATGTCGGGCGCATCGGGCAAGGTTCCCGCCGCCATCCACGTTTCGCCCGAAGCCAAGAAGGGCGGCGCACTCGCCCTGCTGAGAGACGGCGATGTGGTTCGCGTGTGTGCGGACAGCGGCGAGCTTGTGGCGTTGGTCGACGCTGCCGAATGGGCCGCGCGCACGCCCGCCGAAGCTCCGGCGGAGGCCATGGGCGTTGGCCGCGAACTGTTTGCGATGATGCGCCATTTTGCCGATCCCGCCGAACGCGGCGGTTCGGCGATGCTGGCGCTGGGCGGGCTTTGAGCGCAGGATAGCCGGCCCGGCAAAACCACCGGACGAGACAAGAGGGAGAGTGCAGCCATGCAATTGGTCGCGGTCGATATCGGCGGAACCCACGCACGCTTTGCGCTCGCTGAAATTGCTGGGGGCCGGGTCGCGCATCTGGGTGATGCCACGACGCTCAAAACCGCCGATCATCCCAGCTTCCAGCTTGCCTGGGAAGAATTCGCGCGTCTTTCCGGCGGCGCGCTGCCCGCCGCCGTGGCCATTGCCGTGGCAGGGCCCGTAGGCGGAGATCTGATCCGTTTCACCAACAACCCTTGGATCATCCGCCCCGCAATGATCTCGGAAAAGCTGGGCGCGCCGGACTACATCGTGGTCAACGATTTCGCCGCTGTAGCCCACGCCGTGGCGCAAGCGGATGAAGCGCACCTCCTGCACTTGTCCGGCCCGGATCTGCCGCTGCCGCAGTCCGGCACGATCAGCATTGTCGGGCCCGGCACCGGGCTCGGGGTCGCGCAGCTTTGGCGCGATCATGGTACCTACCGGGTGCAGCCCACTGAGGGCGGCCATGTCGATTATGCCCCGCTCGACCGGATTGAAGACGCGATCCTTGCTCGCCTGCGCGGCCGCTATCGCCGCGTTTCGGCGGAGCGTGTGGTGGCAGGGCCGGGCATCGTTGATATCTATGAAACGCTGGCCCAGATTGAAGGCCGCGCCATCGTTTCTCTTACCGACAAGGAGCTTTGGGCGCTTGGCACCAGTGGCGAAGACAGCCTCGCAGCCGCCGCGGTCGACCGGTTTTGCCTCTCGCTCGGCAGCGTGGCGGGCGATCTTGCACTTGCCCACGGCGCCAGCGCGCTGGTCATGGCGGGCGGCCTTGGCCTGCGTATCAAGGATACACTCGTCCGCTCGGGCTTTGCAGAGCGCTTCTGCGCCAAGGGCCGGTTCGAAGGCCTCATGGCTGCCATGCCGGTCAAGCTCATCACGCACCCGCAGCCGGGCCTGTTTGGCGCAGCGGCAGCCTTTGCTCAGGCGCATTCCTGAACCTTGCATCCCTGACTGGCGGTTTTGACAAGGGCGGGGCGAACCCGCTTGCCAATCTGCGAAGGCTCGCTTAGCCAAAGGCTTAACCGAACGATTAAGGGAAGAGGGTGATGAGCTACGAAACGATCCGCGTCGAAAACGTCGGCAATGTGCGCCGCATCGTGCTCAATCGGCCCGAACGGCTCAACGCCTGCCCGCCGCATATGGCCGTGGAAATCAGCGATGCGCTCTATGACCTCGAAGGCGCACGCTGCGTTCTGATCACGGGTGAGGGCCGCGCCTTCTGCTCGGGCGCGGATCTTGCAGCCACAGGCAAGCGCAGCATCGCGGGCGGCGCGGGCAGCTACAAGGCGCTGACCGAACACTACAATCCGATGATCGCGAAACTCTCGCGCCTCGCCGTCCCGGTGGTCACCGCGGTTAACGGCCCCGCTGCCGGCGTCGGCTGCTCGATCGCGCTGATGGGCGATTTCGTGCTGGCTGCGAAGAGCGCCTATTTCCTCCAAGCCTTCGTCAACATCGGCCTCGTGCCTGATGGCGGCTCGAGCTGGATCCTCCCGCGTCTCATCGGCAAATCGCGCGCACTGCAGATGATGATGCTGGGTGAACGCGTCGGCGCCGAAAAGGCTGAGGACTGGGGCATGATCTACAAGGCGGTCGATGATGCCGCGCTGGCTGACGAAGCCATGGCGCTGGCCGAGCGCCTGGCCAATGGCCCCACTGTCGCGCTCGGCACGATGCGCCAGAACGTCGCTCGCGCGCTCGAAAGCGATCTTGTCGCGGCGCTTCTCACCGAAGCGGAAGGCCAGTGGAAAGCGGGTGACAGCGCCGATGCCGGCGAAGGCATCAAGGCCTTCCTCGAAAAGCGCAAGGCCGATTTCAAGGGCCAGTAACGGACAGCGCAATGCACCTCGAACATGATCCTGCGGCCCCTGCGGCGGACCTGATCGGCTTTGAGGATTTCCTCAAGGTCGATATCCGCATGGGCACGATCGTCACTGCCGAACCCTACCCGGAAGCGCGCAAGCCCAGCCTAAAGCTGGCAATCGACTTCGGGCCGGGGATCGGCGTGAAGCGCTCCAGCGCCCAGATCGCCGCGCATTATGCGCCGGAGGACTTGATCGGCCGGCAGGTTGCGGCGGTGGTCAATTTTCCGCCGCGCCAGATCGGCAAGATGATGTCTGAGGTTCTGACCGTTGGCTTCCCGGACGAGGAAGGCCGCGTCGTTCTGTTCGCGCCGGACCAGAAGGTCCCCAACGGCGCGCGGCTGTTCTAGGCGCGCGCCAGTTCCGCATCGAGAAACGCGGCGACATCTGCCAGGTCCACATCCTTGGCCAGAAACGTCTGGCCGATCCCGCGCATCAGCAGGAAGGGCAGGGTGCCCGCGTCCATCTTCTTGTCATGGAGCATATGCGCCGTCAGCCGGGCGCCGTCGCAATCCATGCCGAGTGCGCGGATCGAAGCGGGCAGCCCCGCCGCTGCGATATGCGCCGCCACGCGTTCGCCGTCCTGCCCGTTCATCAGCCCGCGCCGCACTGAATAGCGCGCCGCCAGCACCATGCCGAGCGCCACCCCCTCGCCGTGGAGGAGCCGGTCTGAAAAACCGGTTTCAGCCTCCAGCGCATGGCCGAAGGTGTGCCCCAGGTTGAGCAGCGCGCGCAGCCCTAGCGTTTCCTTCTCGTCCGCCGCCACAATCCGCGCCTTGGCGGCCACGCTGCAGCGAACCGCATGTTCGCGCGCGGCGCCATCGCCTGCCAGCAGCGCGGGACCATTCGCCTCGCACCACTCGAAAAACGCCGCATCGTCGATCAGGCCGTACTTCACCACTTCGGCATAGCCTGCGCGCACTTCGCGCGGCGGCAGCGTATCCAGCGCCAGCGGGTCGGCCAGCACCAGCACGGGCTGGTGGAACGCGCCGACGAGGTTCTTGCCTGCCGCCGTGTTGATCGCGGTCTTGCCGCCCACGCTCGAATCGACTTGCGCCAGCAGCGTGGTCGGCATCTGGATGAAACCGCATCCGCGCTTGACCATTGATGCGGCAAAGCCCGTAAGATCACCGATTACCCCGCCGCCCAGCGCGATCACGCTGTCCTTGCGCTCCACGCCTTGTTCCAGCAGCCAATCCGACGTCCGTGCGAGGTGTTCCCAACTCTTGGTCGTCTCACCCGCAGGCAGCACCAGCCATTCGCTGGAGATACCTTCAGCGGCGAGCGAGCCTTCGACCACTCCGCGCCAGGCTGCGGCGACATGTTCGTCAGTGACCACCGCCACTTTGCCGCCACGGATGAACGGACGGCAGTGCTTGCCCGCCGCTGCAAGCAGCCCGGCCTCGATCCGCACCTCGTATGGCGCGCCGGCGATATTCACGGAGATCACAGCCATGCGTCGATTGCCTTCAGGATCGTGATTGCGGTGGACTGGTGTGGCTGGTTGCCGCTCATCACCTGGATCGGAGCTTCGGCATAGGCGGGCGCACGCTCTGCTTTGAGCCGGGTGAGGATCTCGCGCGGGTCGCCAGTTTGCAGAAGGGGCCTGTTGCTCTTGCGGCCCACCCGGGCCATCAGCGTATCGATATCACTATCGAGCCAGACAGCGACGGCACGGCTTAGGATGAGCGCGCGCGTTTCAGGGTCGACGAAAGCTCCGCCGCCAGTGGCCAATATGCGGCGGACAGGAGCGCCGTCTTCACCCACCAACCGCGCGATCACGCGCCGTTCGCCGCTGCGGAAGTACGCTTCGCCAAATTGCGCGAAGATTTCCGGGATCGACATCTGCGCCGCCTTCTCGATCTCCTCATCGGCATCGCAGAAGGGGAGGCCCAGCATCGCGGCCAGCTTGCGGCCCACCGTCGTCTTGCCCACACCCATCATGCCCACCAGCACGATCGGCCGGTCGATCCGCGCGGCAAGGCGCTGGATTGCGGCTGTTGAGAAGGCGGGATCTTCGTGCTCCATTGCCGCGCTGCCTATAGTTGCGCTAGGGCGCAGCGCAAGAGTGGTGCAAGAGCCGTGGCCGCGCCTGTGAGCGGGCAGGAAAAGCGGCCGCGGGGAGCATTTTGGTGAAAGCTCGAATTCTGGCACTGTGCGGCATCTTGGTGATGGTGGCGATATTGGCATTGGCATTGGCATGGATCAACGGGGATACGCAGCCGACCCGCTGGATCGAGACCCCTGTGGCGCCCGCATCTGCTCCCGCGCAGGTTGGCCAATGATCGCGGCCCGCGCCCGTGTTGCGCTGCTGGCTTGCGCTGCAATTGCCACGCTTTCGGCAATGGCCGTCACCGCGCAGGAATCGCTGCTGCCCCCGGGTTTCGACGACAAACCCGCCGCTCCTGCGCGCAAGCCGCAAGCTCCGCCGCGCCCATCAGGCACGAGCGCGCCGCAGCCTGCGCGCACGTCGGCTCCCGCGGTGGTCACCGTGCAGCGCCCTGGTTCTTCAGGCGCGCCGCAAGTGGTGGCCGTGCCCCAACCGCAGCCGCAGGCTGCGCCCGGCGTGCCCGCACCGGCAGCACCGGTTGCCGCCGCTGCCGCCAATCCGCTCGCCAATATCGATCCCGCCTTGATCGACCAACTCGTCGCCAGCGCAAAGCCCAAGGCAGATATCCCGCCTCAGGCCCAGCGCAGCCTCGCGCGCGTCGGCTTTTTCGATGAGGCCGATGGCGGCTTCCCGGCGGTTTCCAGCCATTATCTCAATGGGCCTTATGTCGCCGGGCTCCTCACTAAGATGCGCGGCGAACTCGTTTCGCGCTGGGGCCACATCCTGCTTCGCCGCGCGCTGGCGAGCCGGCTCGACACGCCCGTGGGGATGAATGGTGCGGATTGGGCCGCCCTGCGTGCGCAGGCCCTTCTGCGCATGGGCGAGGCCGATGCCGCCCGCGCCATGGTGCAGGAAGTCGACAACGGCTTCTACACTCCGGGCCTTGAGGAGGCGGCGATGGGCAGTTTCCTTGCTACCGCCGATCCGGTTGGCCTGTGCCCTTTAACCGCACTTACCGCGGCCGGGCGCCAAGGCTGGGACTGGGCGCTGACCCGCGCGATCTGCACCGCCTTCACGGGCGGTGAGGGCGCTTCTGCACTTGGTGTGCTGGATAACGCGATGCGCAAGGGCACAGCGCCCAAGATCGATATCCTGCTGGCGCAGAAATTTGCGGGTGCCGCGTCGCAAGGACGCCGTGCGGTCAAGATCGAATGGGCCGGGGTTGATAACCTGACGCCCTGGCGCACCGGCCTTGCCCTCGCCACCGGGCTTGAACCGCCCGAAGCCTTGCGCAAGCAGGCGGGCGCAGCTTACGCGGTGCTCGCCGTGCGGGCACCGATGTTGCCGCTCACGGCCCGTGCCGAAGCGGCAGACATCGCTGCCGAACGCGGCGTCCTTTCTTCCGCCGCGATGGTCGATCTCTATAGCGAGATCCGCGCAATGGAAGAACCGGACCGCACCTGGGGCCCGCTCGCCGACATGCTGCGCAGCGCCTACCTTGCCGCCGATGCCGCCGACAGGCTCTCCGCGATCCGGAAGCTGTGGGGCGATGCAAGCGACCCGGACCGCGCCTATTCGCGCCTCGTCCTCACCGCTTATGCGGCCGCGCGAATCACGCCTGACGCGGACCTCTCTAGCGATGCCAAGGCGCTGATTGCCTCGATGCTGACTGCCGGACTGGATCGCAATGCGCTGCGCTGGGCAGGCGTTGTTCCAGTCGGCAGCGAGGCTTGGGGCCTCATCGCCCTTTCGGCGCCGGCCAAGCCTTCTGCCATCAGCGCGGATGCGCTCGGCACATTCCAGTCCGGCGATACCAGCAGCGGCAGCTTGCGCTCGCGCTTTCTTCTGGCCGGGCTCATGGGCCTCGGCCGAGTCGATCCGGGCACCGCACGCCGCATTGCCGATGATCTGAAGCTCGATCTTGCGCGCGAGACACGCTGGACCCGCGCGATCGATTCCGCCGCCGCCTCGGAAAATCAGGTCCTCGTCGCGCTGCTCGCCGGGTTCGGCATGCAGGGCAGCGGGTGGGACAAGATGACCCCTCTGCACCTCTACCACATCGTCGCGGCGCTGCGCCGCGCCGGGCTTGAGGGCGAGGCGCGGATGATCGCGGCGGAGGCCGTGGCCCGGGTCTGACAGGCGTGGACGGCGCGCCAGCCCCCGATCCCATCGAAGCGTTCCTGGCTATGCTCGCCGCTGAACGCGGTGCCGCCGCCAACACCCTTGCCGCCTATGGCCGCGATTTAAGGGCCGCGCGCGCCGAGATCGGCGATCTCGTTGCAGCCGACAGCGCGGCGCTCGCCCACCTTGCCGAGGCATGGCGAGAACTAGCGCCCTCCAGCCTCGCGCGGAAAGCTTCGGCGCTGCGTCAGTTCTACGGTTTTCTGGCCGACGAGGGCCTGCGCGCCGATGATCCTTCCGCTGCGCTCCCGCGTCCGCGCACCCGTCGCCCGCTTCCCCGGCTACTGGGCCACGCAGAGATGGCCACGCTGTTCGCCAGCGCCGAAGCGAATGCCGCCTCAGGGGCGGGCGCGCGGATGCTGGCGCTGCTCGAATTGCTCTATGGTTCAGGCCTGCGCGCCACCGAGCTCGTCTCGCTGCCACTGGCCGCGGTTCCGCGCGATGCGCCGTTCCTGATGATCACCGGCAAGGGCGGGCAGCAGCGCATGGTCCCCGTCGGCGCGCGGGCCAGTATCGCGCTCGCGGCATGGCTGGCGCTGCGACCCAAGGGCGGGCGCTGGGTGTTTCCCAGCCCGCGCGGCGGCCACCTCACGCGCGTGCGCCTGTTCCAGCTGCTGCGTGATCTTGCGCTAAGGGCCGGGCTTGATCCTGAAAAGGTCAGCCCGCACGTCTTGCGCCATGCCTTTGCCACGCACCTCCTCGAAGGCGGGGCGGACCTGCGCGTGCTGCAGACCCTGCTCGGCCATGCAGATATCTCAACAACGCAAATCTATACGCATGTCGATGCCGCGCGGCTCGTTGCGCTGGTCAATGCACGCCACCCGCTTGGGCGCACCGGGCAAAATCCCCCGCCTGAGGTTGCCCCGGTGGTTGACCTTGACGCCCGCCAGCCTTAGCGCGGCGCTGATGATTTCCTATCTCGAATTCGAAAAGCCAGTCGCCGCGCTTGAGGCCCGCATTGCGGAGCTCCGCGAGACAGCGCAGACCGGCGCGCTCGACATCATGTCGGAGATCCGCCGGCTTGAGGCGAAGTCTTCCGAACTTCTGGCGAGCACCTATCGCTCGCTCACGCCCTGGCAGAAGACGCAAGTCGCCCGGCACCCCTCACGCCCTCATTTCCGCGACTATGTCGCCCGCGCCTTCACGGATTTCATGCCGCTCGGCGGGGACCGCAAGTATGGCGAAGATCAGGCGATCGTGGGCGGCTTTGCCACGCTTGAGGGCCGGGCGGTCATGCTTATCGGCCACGAGAAAGGGCACGATACGCAAAGCCGCATCCGCCACAACTTCGGCATGGGCAAGCCGGAAGGCTACCGCAAGGCGGTGCGCCTCATGGAAATGGCAAGCCGCTACGGCCTGCCTGTTGTCACACTGGTCGATACCTCGGGCGCATTCCCCGGGGTCGAGGCAGAAGAACGCGGCCAGGCAGAGGCGATTGCCCGCAGCACTGAGGCTTGCCTCGCGCTTGGGGTGCCGATGGTAGCCGCTATCGTGGGCGAAGGCGGATCGGGCGGCGCGGTCGCGCTTGCCAGCGCCGAACGCGTGTTGATGTTCGAACATGCGGTCTATTCGGTGATTTCGCCTGAGGGCTGCGCTTCGATCCTCTGGCGCACCGCTGAAAAGGCGCCCGAGGCAGCCGAGGCCATGCGTATGACCGCGCAGGACCTGCTGACGCTCGGTGTGATCGACCGCATCGTTCCCGAACCCATCGGCGGCGCGCACCGCGATCCTGCCGCTGCCGCGCTGGCGCTGGGCAAGGTGATTGGCGATGAACTGGCGGCGCTCGCCGGCAAGCCTCCCGAAACCTTGCGTGCGCTCCGGGCCGAGCGGTTCCTGCGCATCGGCGCCTGAGCCGATCAGCGACCCTTCCCAAGCGGATCATTTGTCTCTGGCCATGCCGGGGCGTGCGTGGCTAGATTGGCGTCACGTTACTGCCGGTGCGGCGCCCTGCGCCTGTTTCGCGGCAGATACTTGGGAGAGAGCATGACCAAACGCCCGTTCCGCGCCCTCGTGCTTGCCGCCGGGGCAGGTGGCCTCGTCCTGTCGGGACCAGCAGTTCCCGTCTCGCGTGTAGGCGCGCAAGGCACCGTGGCAACGATCAGCGCGGCAGACAAGGCGCAGGGCGCCAAGGCCCACCCGCAGCTGTTGTCTGAGTTCGGCGGAGGGCTTACTGGCCCGCAAGCCACTTACGTTCAAGGCGTGGGCAAGACGATCGCGCTGCAATCGGGGCTGGGCAACGCCCGCAGCGATTTCACCGTCACGTTGCTCAATTCGCCGGTCAACAACGCTTTCGCCATTCCCGGCGGCTATGTCTACGTCACGCGCAAGCTCGTCGCGCTGATGAACAATGAAGCCGAACTCGCCGGCGTGCTCGGCCATGAGGTTGGCCACGTTGCCGCGCGGCATGGGGCCAAGCGGCAAAGTGCCGCCACTCGCAACTCGATTCTCGGCGCCCTCGGCTCGGTGTTGGCGGGTGCGGTTCTGGGCAACTCGGCGCTCGGACAACTCGGGCAGAAAATCTTCTCCACCGGCAGTCAGCTGCTCACGCTAAAGTATTCGCGCGGTCAGGAGAGCGAGGCCGATTCGCTCGGCGTGACCTATCTGCGCCGCGCCGGCTATGATCCGCATGCGATGGGCAGCGTGCTGCGCAGCCTGGCGCAGCAGACCGCGCTCGATGCCCAGTTGACGGGCAGCGCCGACAAGATGCCGGAATGGGCCAGTACGCACCCCGATCCAGCCTCGCGCGTCACTGCCGCACTGGCGCTGGCCGGGCAGGGAACACGCGGCACGACCAATCGTGACGTGTTCCTTACCCGGGTGGATGGCCTGACTTATGGCGATGATCCCAAGCAGGGCGTGGTCGATGGCCGCAAGTTCATTCACCCGGCCTATCGGATGACATTTCAGGCGCCGCCGGGTTTCTACCTCGTCAACGGCACCCGCTCGGTTTCGATCAGCGGTCAATCGGGCAAGGGCGAACTGGCCAGCGCCCCGTTCTCGGGCGATCTCGATGCCTATGTCCGCTCGGTCTTCGCCGGACTTTCCGACCAGCAGCGCCTGGCGCCCGATAGCGTGAGCACCACCACGATCAACGGCATCCCGGCAGCCTATGGCGTGCTGCGCGCCAACACCGGTGACGGCGTGCGCGATATCATGGTGTTCGCCTATGCCTGGGGGCCGGGCCAGGCCTTCCACTTCACCACGATCAGCGCGGCGGGGCAGGCGGCTGCGTTTGATCCGATGTTTTCCTCGATGCGCCGGATCACCATCGGGGAGGCGGGCGCTGTGCGCGCGCGCCGGCTTGCAGTCGTCACGGTGAAAAAGGACGATACCTTGCAGTCGCTCGCGCGCCGCATGGCTTACGATGATCGCCCGCTTGATCGCTTCCTCGTGCTCAACGGGCTCGACACGTCGAGCCGCCTCGTGCCGGGCACGCAGGTCAAGCTCATCGTCTACTGAACACGGCCGGCTGGTGGCGAGACTAGAGAACTACAAAAGGCGGGCGTGACGAAACACACCCGCCTTCTGTATCTACGTCCGGCAACGCTATCTTAGAACGGACCCTTGCCGTCGGAAGCGTTGTTCATCTTGGTCGAAACCTGGGTGAAGGTGTTCGAGAGCGAATTGCCCAGCGCACCCATGGCGGTGATGGCGGCAACCGCGATCAATGCGGCAATCAGGCCATACTCGATGGCGGTGGCGCCCTGTTCGTCTTTGAGAAGCGTCTTCAAATGTGTCATGCGAATAGTCCTCCACCTGGCAGCCTGCGCCGCCGTCGTGCTCTTTCGCTTCACACGACCCCCCGGTCGTACGAAATTGCGTGTGTCAAGATATCCGGCATTTCCTGACAAATCGTAAAACCACACATGCATTCGTTTGGTTTTTGGTGATCCCGATTCATATGCTGCGCACACCGGTTTTCCCCCAGCTTGCCGCGTCAGCGCGGCATCGCGCACTATTTCTTGGCGTTCCTGACGCCGCTGTCGATGGTCTCGTACATCTGGAACAGCGAGTTCACGAACGCGTTCATTCCAAAGAACATGCTCATTGCGATCAAGCCGGCCAGCAGGCCATACTCGACGGCGGTGGCGCCCGTATCGTCCACCAATGGCTTGCGGACAAAGTCCCACATCAACTAGAAATCCCTGTCCGCATCTCGGCATGATCTAGGGTCCACGGGGCTAACAAAGGATAAACAATGCTCCCCGGCATGGCAGCGAACCCGACATTGCTCTGCGTCGTCGCACTTGCGCTGATCGATCCCGACGGTCAGGTGCTGCTGCAGCGGCGCCCGGAGGATCGTGCGCACGGCGGCCTGTGGGAGTTCCCCGGCGGCAAGGTCGAGCCGGGTGAGGCGCCTGACGAGGCGCTGGTGCGCGAAATTGCCGAAGAGCTCGGCATCACTCTGTGCGTAACAAATCTCGTGCCACTGACCTTCGCCGCCAGCCCGCCAGACGCGCCGGGGCGGCCGATTGTCCTCCTGCTCTACACGTGCCGAAGCTGGGAAGGTGAGCCTGCACCCGAGCCCGGCGCTGCGTTGCAATGGGTGAACGCTGAAGCGTTTCGGGCGCTTGCGATGCCGCCGCTCGATGTGCCGCTTGCCGCTGCGCTCGAGGTCTGGCTAAAAAACCCGCAATAGGGCTTGCCAAGCCTGGAAGGCGCTTCTAAAGGCGCCTCTCCCATGCACCCGTAGCTCAGCTGGATAGAGCATCAGACTACGAATCTGAGGGTCGGGCGTTCGAATCGCTCCGGGTGCACCATTTTCCCCATCACTGATTTTCCCCAGATCCGGGGCCTCCGGGCACGGAGGGAGCGGGCGCGCGTCCGCCTCGCGATTGCCGTCGCATAGGTATACGAAGACGGCAGTTGGGAAGCCTTGCCGGTTGCGGTTTTCAGGTACTTGGTCTTATAGCGAGGCTGTAGCGACCGTTTCTAACGAGCCGCTGCCCAGACCCTTGCCCTCCCCAGGCTGCCAGACAAGGAAACCCCGAATTGGCACAGTCCGCCAGGCCGCGCGCACCCAAGGCGCCTAAGCCCAAAGCTGCTCCTGCCGCTGCTCAGGCAGCTAGTCCGGAAGATGAAGCCACCTTCGCGTTGCGGAGCCTCCAGCAGGCTCACGCCAACAACAAGCGCTTTGATGCGAGCGATGCGCAGTTGCTCCAGTTCTACGAACAGATGGTGCTGATTCGCCGCTTTGAGGAAAAGGCCGGCCAGCTCTATGGCCTCGGCCTGATCGGCGGCTTCTGCCACCTTTACATCGGCCAGGAAGCGGTTGCGGTGGGCTTGCAGTCCGCGCTCAAGGAAGGCCACGACAGCGTCATCACCGGCTACCGCGATCACGGCCACATGCTGGCCTATGGCATTGATCCCAAGGTGATCATGGCCGAACTGACCG
The DNA here is from genome assembly GCA_947453945.1 of Sphingomonadaceae bacterium. Taxonomy (GTDB): domain Bacteria; phylum Pseudomonadota; class Alphaproteobacteria; order Sphingomonadales; family Sphingomonadaceae; genus Novosphingobium. The sequence goes on along the minus strand of CANGJB010000035.1, from coordinate 274 downwards.
GGCGCGGGGCCGGCATCAGCCACGGCAAGGGTGGCTCGATGCACATGTTCTCCACCGAGCATAAGTTCTACGGCGGCCACGGCATCGTCGGCGCGCAAGTGCCGCTCGGCGCCGGGCTTGCCTTCGCGCACAAGTACCGGGGCGATGGCGGTGTGTGCATGGCCTATTTCGGCGATGGCGCGGCCAACCAGGGCCAAGTTTACGAAACCTTCAACATGGCCGCCTTGTGGCAGCTGCCGATTGTCTTCGTGGTTGAAAACAACGGCTATGCCAT
>CANGJB010000034.1 GCA_947453945.1 Sphingomonadaceae bacterium | reverse complement strand
GTGATCGGGATGGAAGGCGATGTGATCGTGACGCAGGAACTGTTCAAGTTCGAATATCTCGACGAAAGCGAGGACGGCAAGATCATCGGCGAGTTCCGCCCGTCGGGCTTGCGCCCCTATACGCTTGAGAAGGCGCGCCAGTTCGGCTTCGATCAGGCTTACCTCGAAGCCTGCCTCTAAGCTAAATACTTGATCCGCGTGGCCCCTGCCTTATGGGCGGGGGCCATGCCGCCAACCCAACGCCCGATGTATGCGCTTGCACTGCGCCTGGTTGCGATGGCGGCGATTTCGGTGATGCTGCTGCTGGTCAAACTGACCGGTGAGCATGGCATCCCATTGACCGAAACCCTGTTCTGGCGGCAGTTCCTCCCTGGCACTGCACTGCTGAGTTGGCTGGCCGCACGGGGTGAGGTCGGACGGCTGCGCACAAAGCGCCCCTGGATACATGCACGGCGCGCGCTTATCGGCGGTTTGGGCATGTTTCTGACCCTCGGCGTCGTCCAGATCCTGCCCCTGGCAGAGGCGACTGTCCTCGGCTTCACCGCGCCGATCTTTGCCGTGCTCCTCGCGGTTGTGCTGCTGGGCGAAAAGGTCGGAGCGTGGCGCTGGACTGCCGTAATGCTGGGCCTTGCCGGTATCGTGATCATCGCCGGACCTGACCGGGGGCATCTTCCGCTCAACGGTCTTGCAACGGGCATCGGCGCGGCGTTCATGGTGGCGCTGATTTCCATCCAGCTGCTTGATCTGGGACGCACCGAAGAACCGGTGAGTATCGTGTTCTGGTTTTCCGCATTCTGCGCACCGCCGCTCGCCCTGTTCATGTTGGGGACCGGACTACCGAACCACGATGCGGCGGGTTGGGCCATGCTGCTGGGCATCGGCGCTACTGGGCTTGCAGCACAGCTGTTGATGACCGCGGCGCTGCGCTACGGCGGTGTCGCCAGCGTGATCGTGATGGACTATTCGCAGTTCGGCTGGGCAACGCTCTGGGGCTGGCTGGTCTTTGCCAACGTTCCCCCGGCACAAACCTGGATCGGCGCACCAGCGATCATTGCGGCGGGGCTGATCATTGCCTGGCGTGAGCAGGTGCGCGGCAGCCGCGCCGGGGAACGCTCCCCGGCGGCCTAGTTGACCTGCCGCTCCATCCCCTCCCAATAGGGTTCGCGAAGCTCGCGCCGCAGGATCTTGCCCGATGGATTTCGCGGGAGCGCCGGGATCACATCGACCGACTTTGGCACCTTGAAGCCCGCAATCCGCTCACGCGCCCAGGCGATGACGCTGGCCTCGTCCACCTCGCATCCCTCACGCGGGACAACGCAAGCCTTCACAGCCTCACCCCACCGCGCATCGGGCACGCCGATCACCGCGACTTCGGCAACCTGCGGGTGCCCATAGATCGCGCTTTCCACTTCCGCCGGATAGACGTTCTCGCCGCCCGAGATGATCATGTCCTTGATGCGGTCTTGGATGAAGATGTAGCCGTCCTCGTCCATGTAGGCCGCATCGCCGGTGCAGACCCAGCCATCGGGCGTGAGGGTCTTGGCGGTCGCTTCGGGCAGCTGCCAGTAGTGCAGCATGTTGGCGGGCGAGTGGATCTGGATTTCCCCGACCGTGCGGCGGGGCACCTCCTTGCCTGCGTTATCGACAATGCGGATCTCCGTCCCCGGAACCGCCTTGCCCGCGGAGCGCATCCGCTCGTTACCGGCGAGATCGTGGTCAGACGGCGGCAGGATGGCGATGGTGCCGGTCGTCTCGGTCATCCCGTACATCTGCATGAAATCGGCGTTGGGGATGGTGGTAACGGCCTGGCGCAGCAATTCCAGCGGGATCGGTGCCGCACCATAAAGCACGTAGCGCAGCTTCGAAAAATCAGTCGATTGAGCCAGCGGATGCTGAATCAGCATCTGCAGCGCGGCGGGCACGATAAAGAACCGGGTGATCCCCTGCCCGATCGCCGTCAACGCGCCCTCGGCGGTAAATTCCGCCTGGATGATGGCGCGGGCGCCGCCGCAGAACGCCATGGTGCCAAGGCCAGTCCCGCCGATATGCGCGCAGGGCATGCACACCAGAATGGCATCGTCATCGTGCCATTCGGCCCAAGGCAGCTCGGCCTCCAGCGCAGGGCCGCGGAGGCCCATGAAATTGCGCTGGCATAGCACCGCACCCTTGGGCTTGCCGGTCGTGCCCGAAGTGTAGAGCTGGAGGAATGCGGCTTCCGGCTCGGCAGCTTCGATGGGATCAGCAGGCGCGTTCGGGATCGCGGCCCGCGCCTCATCCTCTGTGATCACTTGCGGCTTTTGCGGCGCGGCGGCGGCGAGTTCGTGCACGACGGCCTCGAACCCCTCGCCCGCAAACACCAGCTTGGCGCGCGTGTCTTCAAGGATATAGGCCATTTCCGCCGGGGCAAGCCGCCAGCCAATCGGGACCATGACCACCCCGATCCGTCCGCACGTAAGCAGCATCTGGAAGTAGAGATCGCAGTTTTTGCCGATCCACGCGATGCGATCGCCCTTCCCCACACCGTGCTGCGCGAGAAACGCGGCATAGCGCCGAGAGAACTCTTCAAGCTGCGCGTAGGTTGTCTTGCGGCCATCCTGTTCGTGCGAAACCGCATCGGGCCTTAGCTCTGCCCAGTGCCGGAAAAACGCATCGAATGTCTCGAAACCTGCCGTCTCGCGCATTTGGCAATCCTCGTCCTGATGTCGCTGGTTTTCGGGCCCGCTCACCGCGCGTTCACCTGCACCGATGCAGGACAGCGCGGACCGCGGCTAGCCCCGCGACTTAACCACACGATTAAAGGGATAAGCCCCATGGTAAGCAAGGTTATTTTTTCCATCGCACTCGGCAGCCTCGTGCTGGGCATGACCGCGTGCAAGACGGTCAAGGGTATCGGCGGCGATATTCAATCGGTCGGCCAGGCCGGATCGGACGCCATTCACAAGAAGTGACCGCGCGCTGATCGCGTTTGAACCCTAGACGTTGCTAAGGCCCTCGGGCCGCTCGCCGAACAGCTTGGCGTAGCAGTCCATCGCGTATTTGTCGGTCATCCCGGCCATGAAGTCTGCAATGTGGCGGCTGCGTGCAGGCTCGGCTTCTGGGAGCTGCGCGCGCCAGCTTTCCGGCAGGTTTTCCGGCGCATCGCGATAAGTCTGGAAGAGCCGGGCGATCACCGCCCGCGCCCGGTTCGCGGTCTCGACTTGTTCGGAATGCAGATAGAGCGTTTCGTACATGAAGGCCTTGAGCGTGCGCTCTTCCGCCGCCATCGCGGAGGAGAAGCCGGCTAGAGAACGGCCCGCCGCCCGCACGTCCGCGATGCTTTGCACCCCGCTGTCCGCAAGCCGCCGCCGCGTCTCACCGATCACATCGTTGACCATGCGGCCGATCTGACCGCGCACTAGCTCGCGCAGCAGCCGATCGCGCGGAACGCCGGGAAAGCGCAGCTCGATCTCCCGCCACTGCGCAGCAAGCGAGGGCAGCGTGAGCAGCGTATCGAGCGTCAGGAACCCGGCGCGCAGGCCATCGTCGATATCGTGGTTGTCATAGGCGATATCATCCGAGATCGCCGCGACTTGCGCCTCAAGCGAGGCGTGCTGGCCAAGCTCCAGCGGAAAGGCCGCATCAAGCTCTGCCAGGGCCCAAGTCGGCTGGTAGACCGGGCCGTTGTGCTTGGCGAGGCCTTCGAGAAGCTCCCACGAAAGATTGAGCCCCTCATGCCGGGGATAAGGGCTTTCAAGCCGCATGAGCACACGCAAGGTGTTGGCGTTGTGATCGAAACCGCCAAAGCCCGCCATGGCCTCTTCCAGCGCATCTTCCCCGGCGTGGCCGAAGGGCGGATGGCCAATATCATGAGCGAGGCACAACGCTTCGGTGAGATCCTCGTCGAGCCCCAGCGCCCGGGCGATCACCCGGCCGATCTGCGCGACTTCGAGGCTATGCGTCAGCCGCACGCGGTAGTGATCGCCATCGGGCGCGATGAACACCTGTGTCTTGTGGCGCAGGCGGCGGAAGGCGATCGAGTGGATGATACGGTCGCGGTCGCGTTGAAACACGCTGCGGGGCCCGCGCGCGGTCTCTCCCGCCAGGGTGAATTCACGGCCGCGCGAGTGTGCGGGATCGCAAGCCCAGGGGGCGCGGGTCATCGTGAAATCGCCTGCATCTGGGAGAAGGAACCTTAAACCTCGGGTGGCCTTTCCGAAGCCTTAGCCGGGCTTGCGCTCCGGCGCAAAGCCGCTCGCGCAAAGCAGTGCCGAGCTGACCGTGACTTCGACCAGTTGGCGATCACCGACCCGCCGAACAGTCATCACATAATCGGCAATGGAGCGCTTGGGCGCCTGTAACGCCTGCAGCTTGCGCAGCTGGCCGAGTGTCAGCCGGTCGGTCATCCGCTCTGCCATGCAGGCAGCGTTGGGCTTCGAGAGACCTGCGTCCATGAGGGCCGAACGCACGCGGCCTTCGGCCAGCTTGGCCGGGGTGCAGCCTGCCAGCACGAATGCCAGCAGGACTGCGGATCCCGGCAAGCGTCGCAACATCAGTGTGCGAGCGCCTTGTTGATGTCCTCGACCATCTTCTTGGCGTCGGCGAGGAGCATCATCGTCTGGTCCATGTAGAACACGTCGTTGTCAACGCCGGCATAGCCCACGCCGCCCATCGAGCGCTTGATGAACATGACCGTCTTGGCCTTGTCGACATCGAACACGGGCATCCCGTAGATCGGCGAGGACTTGTCGGTCTTCGCTGCCGGATTGACCACGTCGTTGGCGCCGATGATGAACGCCACGTCGGCCTGCGCGAACTCGCCGTTGATATCTTCCAGCTCGAAGACTTCATCATAGGGCACGTTTGCTTCGGCAAGCAGCACGTTCATGTGGCCGGGCATGCGGCCTGCCACCGGGTGGATGGCGTACTTGACGTTGACGCCTGCCTTCTTGAGCAGATCGCCCATTTCGCGCAGCACGTGCTGGGCCTGCGCCACCGCCATGCCGTAGCCCGGGATGATGATGACGTTTTCGGCTTCCTTCATCAGGTAGGCCGCGTCTTCCGCTGCGCCGCGCTTCCACGGACGCTGGACCTTGGCCGCGCCGCCGCTGCTCGCTTCCGGCGCTGCGCCGAAGCCGCCAGCGATCACCGAGATGAAGCTGCGGTTCATCGCCTTGCACATGATGTACGAAAGGATGGCGCCCGACGAGCCCACCAGCGCGCCGGTGATGATCATCGCGGTGTTGTGGAGCGTGAAGCCCATCGCTGCCGCAGCCCAGCCCGAATAGGAGTTGAGCATCGATACGACGACCGGCATGTCCGCGCCGCCGATCGGGATGATCAGCAGGAAGCCGATGGCGAAGCTGAGCGCGGTGATCACCGCAATCACCCACGGGCTCTGGTCCACGGTGAAATAGCCGACAAGGCCAATGATTCCGAGCAAGGTGCCCAGATTGATGGCATGGCGACCCGGCAGCATGATCGGCGAACCGCTCATGTTGCCGTTGAGCTTGAGGAACGCGATGACCGAGCCCGAGAAGGTGATCGCACCGATGGCGATGCCGAGACCCATTTCAATGCGGCTCTGCACCTCGATCACCCCGTCCGGCCCGGCAATGCCGAACGCGATGGGGTTGAGATAAGCCGCCAGACCGACCAGCACTGCGGCCATGCCGACGAGGCTGTGGAACGCCGCCACCAACTGCGGCATGTCGGTCATCTTGATCTTGCGCGCCGTAACGAAGCCGAGCCCGCCGCCGATGGCGATGGCGCCCGCGATTTCCGGCAGACTGGCAACACCGTGCGTGAGAAGCGTGGTGACCATCGCAATGGTCATGCCGATCATGCCGTAACGATTGCCTGCGCGTGACGTTGCGGGGCTCGAAAGCCCACGCAGCGCCATGATGAACAGGACGCCGGCGGCCAGATAGGCCAGCATGGCCCAAGGAGGAGTGGTGACGTGTTCCATCACTTCTTCTCCTTCTTCTTGTACATCGCAAGCATGCGCTCGGTAACGGCAAAGCCGCCGAAGATGTTGACAGAGGCCAGCACGACAGCCGCAAGGCCGAGCCACTTGGAAACGACCGAACCTTCAGCCGCGCCCGCGACAAGCGCGCCGACGACGATGACCGAGGAAATCGCGTTGGTCACAGCCATCAGCGGCGTGTGCAGAGCGGGCGTGACCGACCAGACCACGTAATAGCCCACGAAGCAGGCCATCACGAAGACGCTCAGGATTGAAATGAAGTCCATGTTTTAAAGCCCCCTCACCCGAGCAGTCGTTCGTTGACGACCTTGCCGCCTTGCGTCAGACGCACGGCATTGCCGATTTCCTCGTCGAGCACCGGCTTTCCGGCTTCCTTGTCCCAGAAGGCGGAGAGGAAGTTGAAGAGGTTGCGCGAAAACAGCGCCGAGGCGTCTGCCGCGAGATGCGTAGCGGTGTTCGAATAGCCGATAATCTTCACGCCGTGCTTTTCGACCACCTGATCCGCGACCGAACCTTCGACGTTGCCGCCTGCCGAGACTGCGAGATCGAAGATCACCGAGCCGGGCTTCATCGTGGCGATCTGCGCATCGGTGATCAGGCGCGGCGCGGGGCGCCCCGGGATCAGCGCGGTGGTGATCACGATGTCCTGCTTGGCGATGTGGCTGGAGACCAGTTCGGCCTGCGCTGCCTGGTATTCGGGGCTCATCTCGGTGGCATAGCCGCCTGCGCCTTCGCCTTCGATACCAGCCACGTTTTCCACGAAGATCGGCTTGGCACCAAGCGACTGGATCTGTTCCTTGGTGGCTGAACGCACGTCTGTGGCAGAAACCTGCCCGCCGAGGCGGCGCGCGGTGGCGATGGCCTGAAGACCGGCGACGCCGACACCCATGACGAAGACCTTGGCGGCAGAAACCGTGCCCGCCGCCGTCATCATCATCGGAAAGGCGCGGCCATAAAGGTCTGCAGCCACGATCACCGCCTTGTAACCGGCGAGGTTAGATTGGGAGGAGAGGATGTCCATCGATTGCGCGCGCGTGATGCGCGGCATGAACTCCATCGCCAGCGCTTCCAGCCCGGCAGCCGCATAGCCATCGATCCGGGCGCGCTGCCCGAATGGATCGAGCGAGGCGACCACCCATGCGCCGGGCTTGGACCCGGCCAGCAGTTCAGGCTCAGGCCCCTGCACGCCCAGCACAATATCCGCGCCGGAAGCAGCGCCGCTGGCCACGATTTCCGCGCCGGCGACCTGGTAGGCCTCGTCGCTGATCGATGCGCTCGCGCCTGCCCCTGCCTCGATGCGGACTGCAGCGCCAAGACCGATGAACTTTTTCACCGTCTCAGGCGTCGCCGCGACCCGATGCTCACCGCTAGCCCGCTCACGCAGGACCGCGATTGTTGTTGTCTCCCCCATTCGCGGCTCAGGCGATGAGATAGATGACGAAGAGCACGATGACCGAGATCACCGGAACGGAGACCTTTACCATGCCGATGAAGCCTTCATAGGTGGCCTCAGCCGCCTTCATGTTGTTCCCGGCATTGTTGGTAGCGCCCATGACAATTCCTTCCTGATGCAATGTGGCAAGCCAATATGGTGCTTGCTCTAACCGGCCCGCTTGTCCGGCTCAAGTGGAACCGGAGGCTTTGCGCTTAATCTGCTCTTTACCCAATTCGGCTAGACCCCGGCACTATGCAAAAGGACCGGGAAAGCCATGGCAGAGCCAACTGATCGCCTGCTGATGCTAATTGATGACGAACCCGCGCAATGCCGCCTCATTTCGGCGCTTGCGGCGCGGGAAGGCTGGCGCACGATTATCGCGCGCGATTCCGAAACTGCTATCGCCACGCTCGGCACGCGCCAAGGCATGCAACTCGATGCAATCATTCTGGATCAATGGGTTCCCGGTGACGAGGCGTGCGCCCTGATCGCCGAACTCAAGGCGCGCCGGCCGGCGTTGCCGATCCTGATGATCACCACCAGCGCATCGCCGCTCCTCGCCGTGGAGGCCATGCGTGCGGGCGCTTCTGACTACCTGATCAAGCCGGTTGCGCCGGACCGGCTGCTTCAGGCGCTGCGCACCGCCACTCGCCGCGAGGAATCGCCCGAGGAGCTGCAACCGCTGACCGAGAAGTTTACCGGCACGCTCGATTTCGATTCGATGATCGGCGCCGCGCCAAGCTTCCGCGCCGCGCTCGCCGTGGCGGCCAAGGCGGCCCGCACGCAGAATACGGTGCTGATCGAAGGCGAAAGCGGCACCGGCAAGGAAATGCTGGTGCGCGCGATGCACGCCGCCAGCCCGCGCGCCAAGGCGCCCTTGCGCATCGTCAACGCGGGCGGAATTCCCGCCAACCAGATCGAATCCGTGCTGTTCGGACACGAAAAGGGTGCCTTCCCGGGCGCATTCGAGCGGCATGTCGGCGCACTGCAGCATGCCGATGGCGGTACGCTGGTGATCGATGAGATCGACCGCCTGTGCCTCCCCGCGCAAGGCCGCCTCGCGCAGTTCCTGCAGCGCGGCGATATCCAGCCCGTTGGCGCGCGCCACAGCTTTCGGCTCGATGTTCGCGTGTTTGTCTGCAGCAATGCTGCCGTCGGCGATCTTGCCGATGCGCAATTGTTCGACCCTGCTTTGCTCGAAGCGCTGAGCGGTGTGCACGTGCACTTGCCCGCCTTGCGTGAACGTGCGGGCGACATTCCGGCGCTGGCTCGCCACTTCCTCACCCGCATCGGTGAGCAGCCGGGCCTCAGGCCGCTGGGCGTCACCGATGGCGCGCTGGCGCTGCTGGGAGCCTATGACTGGCCGGGCAACGTCCGCCAACTCCAGGCAACCCTGTTCCGCGCGGCGGTATTCTGCGACGGCGAGGCGCTTACTGCGCAGGATTTCCCCAATCTTTCGAGCATGCTGGGCGAAGCGCCGCGCGCCGCCCCCGTCCAGAGCGAAGGCGCGGGCGTGACGCTTTACGCCGCAGACGGCAACCTGCGTCCGCTCGAAGAGATCGAGGCAGACGTAATCCGCCTTGCCATCGGGCACTACCGCGGGCGCATGACCGAAGTTGCCCGCCGTCTCGGCATTGGCCGCTCGACCCTCTACCGCAAGCTGACCGAGCTCGGGATCGACAACGTGGCCTGAGGCGCGGCGGCGGGCCTTCTTCCGGCCATGGCCCCTCTCGATATTGGCAGCGTTGCTCCGCGGCGCGAGCCTGATAAGTCTTTCCCCGACGGCACCCGCAAGAGGCTGCCGTGAGGAGAGCACACATTGTCCGCGCAGAAACTGCTCGAAGGCATTCGCATCGTTGATCTGACCAGCGTGGTGTTCGGTCCTTATGCGACCGAGACGCTGGCCGACCTCGGCGCCGACGTGATCAAGGTGGAAGTACCGGCCGGCGATATCTTTCGCCATGCCGGCAAACCCGCCGCCACGCCCGGCATGGGGCCCTGCACACTGAATCTCAACAAGGGCAAGCGCAGCCTCGCGCTCGATCTCAAGTCAGACGAAGGCAAGGCCGCGCTGGCAGCGCAGCTCGCGGAGGCCGACGTGTTCATCCACAACGTGCGCGGCAAGGCCATCGAACGGCTCGGCTTCGGCTATGAAGGCGTGAAGGCGATCAAGCCGGACATCATCTACGTCCACTGCACAGGTTTCGGATCAGGCGGGCCTTACGGCGATCTTCAGGCCTACGACGACGTAATTCAGGCCGCAACGGGCACCACCAACCTGCTCAGCCGCGTGGATGGCAACCCGGCGCCGCGTTTCCTGCCCTCGCTGGTGGCAGACAAAGTGGCCGGGCTGCACGGCGCCTGGGCGGTGATGGCGGCTGTGATCCACAAGCTGCGCTTTGGCGAAGGGCAGTTCGTCGAAGTGCCGATGTTCGAGACTTTCACGCATTTCATGATGCAGGAGCATCTCTATGGTCAGGCGCTGGTGCCCCCGCTTGAGCCGGCAGGGTATCCGCGCCAGCTCGATCCGTTCCGCCAACCCTTCCCTACTGCGGATGGCCACGTGGTGATCGTGCCCTACACGCCGGACGCCATCGACACGGTGATCGAATTGCTGGACGCCCCCGAACTGGCCGAAGACCCGCGCTTCATCGATTACCCATCACGCATGCGCAACATCAGCGCTTTCTACGAGGAAATGGCCAAGCGGACGCCGAAGCTGACAACGGCGGAGTGGGCCCGGCTCATGGCTGAGCACCAGATCCCGGCCATGCCGGTGCGCGATCTGGATGATGTGACGGATGACCCGCATCTGAAGGCGGTCGATTTCTTCCAGCAGCGCACCCACCCCACAGAGGGCGAATACCTCAAGATGCGCAGCCCGGTGACGTTCTCGGTCGGCAGTTTCGAGGTCAGCCCCGCGCCCCGGATCGGTGAGGACAACGAGGCGCTGGGTGCGCCTGCGCTGCCGATCAAGCGCTGAGCTGGCTGAAATCCGTCAGCGCCGCATCGCGCAGGCCGCGCCACACACGCAGCGCTTGCACGGTCTCGGCCACATCGTGCACCCGCACCATTTGCGCGCCAGCATCGAACCCGCGCGCGGCGAGCAGCAGCGATCCGCCGAGCCGCTGGTGCGCGGGCGCTTCGCCCGAAAGCGCACCGATCATGCGTTTGCGGCTGGCGCCCAGCAGCAACGGCTGGCCGAGCGCGTGAAACAGGGGCAGCGCATTGATCAGCGCGAGGTTTTCAGCGAGCGACTTGCCGAAGCCGATACCGGGATCGAGCAGAATGCGGTTCTGCGCGATGCCGCCCGCTACGGCCGCATCACGCCGTTCGCGCAAGGCATCGAACACATCGAGCACGACGTCGGCATAGTCGCCATCGGCGTGGAGGTCGGTTTCGCCGCCAGGGGCGTGCATGAGCACCACTGGAACGCCGCTGGCTGCGACAACTTCGAGCGAGCGCGGATCATGGCGCAGGGCAGATACGTCGTTGACGATATGCGCGCCTGCCGCCAGCGCTTCGGCGATCACGGTGGAACGGCGGCTGTCGATGGAAATGGCAGCACCGCTGGACGCAAGCTTGGCAATGACCGGGACGACACGCTTGACCTCGTCGCCCTCCCACACTGCCGGTGCACCGGGGCGCGTAGATTCGCCGCCGACATCGATGATCGCGGCCCCCGCTTCCAGCATCGCAGCGGCGTGTTCCAGCGCGGCCTCGGGCTTGTCGAGGAACTTGCCGCCATCGGAGAAACTGTCGGGCGTGACGTTGAGAATGCCCATGACCTGCGGCTGATCGAGCCGCAAGGTGCGTGCGCCGCAAGCCAGAGGGCCATGCTGCGCCCTGAGATTGGCCCATTGCGCGGTTGCTTCAGCGGCGAGTGTATCGGGCAGCGCCGTCAGCACCTCGCCCGCCTCATCAGCGAAAAACCGCCGGCGCGAGACGATCCGGGTGCCTTCACGCACTATGACTGCAAAGCGGGACGCATAGACCAGCCCGCCGGCGAGCCTGATCGCGCCGCCTTCCTCGCTCTGCGGGCTGTCGGCAAAGCCTATCGGGCGGATATAGAGCTTTTGCGCCATCGGAGATCAGCGCGCCCGGCGCCGCGCGGCGCGGCGCACGGCCCGCAGCAGCACCGCATGGGTCCAGCGGGCATGCGAACGCAGCACCAGCGGATCCTGCATCAGGCCCAGTAGCGGCAGCATTTCAGTCTTCCACTGCCAGCAGGTAGCGCTGGCGCAGCGCATCCAATGGCTTCACCTCGCCCTCGTGCTCGATGTGCCAGAACGTCCAGCCATTGCAGGCCGGTGCGCCCTGCACCGCCGAGCCGACGCCGTGGATCGAGCCGGTGGCTGCATCCGCCAGAATCGAACCATCAGCCCGCACATGGGCGCTCCAGCGGCGCTTGCGATCGAACAACTGCGTGCCCGGCGCGATCATGCCGCTTTCGACAAGCTGGCCAAAGGCGACGCGGGGCGCGCTGCGCTTGCTCATCATCGTGGTGAGCGCGCTCTCATCAAGCGGGAGTGCCGCAGCAATGCGCTCTTCCGCCACCGCGATATAGCCCGCATCACGCTCGCAGCCGATCCATTCGCGGCCCAGACGGCGGGCAACCGCACCGGTCGTGCCCGTGCCGAAGAAGGGATCGAGCACGACGTCACCCGGATTGGTCGTTGCCAGCATGACCCGGTAGAGCAAGCCTTCCGGCTTCTGCGTTGGGTGTGCCTTGACCCCGTCCTTGCGGATACGCTCAGGCCCGCCGCAGATCGGCAGAACCCAGTCAGAGCGCATTTGCAGCTCGTCGTTGAGCGTTTTCATCGCGCGGTAGTTGAACGTGTACTTCGATTTCTCGGAGCGCGAGGCCCAGATCAATGTCTCGTGCGCGTTGGTAAAACGCGTGCCCTTGAAATTGGGCATCGGGTTCGCCTTGCGCCACACGATATCGTTGAGGATCCAGAACCCCAGATCCTGCAGCAGTGCGCCGACCCGGAAGATGTTGTGATACGAGCCGATCACCCACAGCGCGCCATCGGGCTTGAGCAAGCGGCGCGCCTCGGTCAGCCATTCGCGGGTGAAGGTGTCATAGCGCTCGAAGCTGTCGAACTTGTCCCAATCATCGGTGACCGCATCGACATGGCTGCCATCGGGCCGCGCCAGATCGCCGCCAAGCTGCAGGTTGTAGGGCGGATCGGCGAAGATCAGGTCGATCGAGCCGGAAGGCAGCTCGCGCATCCGTTCGATGCAATCACCGCGCAGGATCTGCCCGAGCGGAAGAGCCAGCTTGGTGACCGCCGCGGCCGCGTTGCTGCGCAGCGCGCGCGCCGCACCCTTGGTCAGACGTTCCTTTGTCAGAGCCACCATCGCCGCCTAATCCCCTGCTGATACGGCCCGACAAGTGAATCATCCGGGACTCGCCGTCAAGCAGCGACTCGCGGGATTCCGGCGAGTCGCAGCGCGGTCGGCAGGGAGAACGGAACGAGTCCGTGTCCATATCTGGAGTCTCGCCGGGGCGGCTGACGCCATATCTGGTAGTGCGGCTCCGTAGATTCACCTGCGAAAAAAGTTTGCGCTCCTCACTTGATCACCGCGGCGACGGGGGCAAAACTGCGCCGATGGTGCGGAGTGGCGCCGTGTGTGCGGAGCGCCGCAAGGTGCTGGGCGGTGCCGTAGCCAGCGTTGCGTTCCCAGCCATAGTGCGGAAATTCGGCTGCTGCGGCGTGCATCAGGCGATCCCGGTGCTCCTTGGCGAGGATGGAAGCTGCAGAAATGCACGGCTCGGTCGCATCGCCTCGCACGATCGCGCGCGCCGGCCAGATCCAGCCCTCGCAGCGCGAGGCCGGGGTCAGATTGCCATCGACGAGGACCATGCCGATGGCCTGTGTGCCGGGTTCCGCATCCGGCAGCACCGCCGCAAGCGCGGCAACCGCGCGGGTCATGGCGAGCATGGTGGCCGCAAAAATATTGAGGCGGTCGATCTCCTCCACATCTGCCACGCCAAGAGCCCAGTGGCAGCGTTCGCGGATTGCAGGTTCGATCACCGCGCGCCGCTTGGCGCTCAGCACCTTGGAATCCGCCAGACCTTGCGGGGGTTGCAGGCCCAGAACAACCGCCGCCGCAACGACCGGCCCGGCCAGCGGCCCGCGGCCTGCCTCGTCCACGCCCACGATCAGGCCGGAGGAGTATAATGGCGCAGACGCCGAACCGCCGCTGACAGCCGTCTCTTTCGCTGGCATGGTGGCTGGCATGAAAACCTCTGTCCTTTCCTGTCTCGCACTGGCGGGCTTCGCCATGGCCGGCTGTTCTAACCCGGCGGTAGCGGGCGACAATGTGATTGTCACCGAACCCGCACCGCAGATCACCCAGGTCACGGTGACCGACGAAGCCACGTTCGACGAGCCTTGGGCGATGGCCTTCCTGCCGGGCAGTAGCGATGCGCTCATCACCGAAAAGGCAGGCAAGCTCAAGCTCTGGCGGCATGGCAGCCCGTCTCGTGACGTAGCCGGCGTGCCGCGCGTATCCTTTGGCGGCCAGGGTGGTTTGGGCGATGTGGTCCCCGCGCCCGATTACGCCGCCAGCCACATGATCTACCTGAGCTGGGTCGAATCCGGCCCCAAAGGCACCAGCGGGGCCGTTGTCGCACGGGGCACGCTCGAACTCGGCACTCCCGCGCAGCCACGCCTTACCGGTCTCACGGTGATCTGGCGGCAGGCCCCCAAAGTGACTGGCAAGGGGCACTTCTCCCACCGCATCGCCTTCTCGCCCGATGGGCAGTTCCTGTTCATCGCTTCAGGCGAGCGGCAGAAGTTCACCCCCGCGCAGGACCTCAAGGTCAATCTTGGCAAGATCGTGCGGCTGAACCTCGATGGAACGCCCGCTCCCGGCAATCCGTTTGAAGGCAAGTCCGACGCGAACCCGCAAATCTGGTCCTATGGACACCGCAACGTGCTGGGCCTTGCATTCGACGCGCGGGGGCAGCTGTGGGATCTTGAACACGGGCCGATGGGCGGCGACGAGCTCAATCTGGTGAAACCGGCCAACAACTATGGCTGGCCGCTGGTTTCCAACGGCGACAACTACGACGGCACGCCAATACCGCGCAACGCCACGCGGCCCGATCTGATTGCGCCCGCGATCAGCTGGAACCCGGTGATCGCGCCGGGCGATTTCATCTTCTACAAGGGCGACCTGTTTCAGGGCTGGAAGGGGCAGGCGATCTGCACCGGGCTGGTCAGTGGCGGGTTGGTGCGCGTGGCGACCACCGCGACGACGAGCGGCGAGCGCGCCGAGGAGATCGAGCGGATACCCCTTGGCAACCGCATCCGCGAGCTTAGGGAGGGCCCTGACGGCGCGCTCTACATTCTGGAAGATGGTGCGGGCGGCCGCCTGCGCAAGATCGTCCCCGCTGCCGCCGGGAGCTGAGCCTTGCCGTTTGACCCAACTCGCGTTGATTGCTGGATCTTCGACCTAGACTACACGCTCTATCCGCCGGCCTGCGGGCTGTTCGGCCAGATCGACCAGCGCATGGGGCAGTTCATCGCCAACCTGCTCGGCTGCGATGCCACCGAGGCGCGGCGGGTGCAGAAGATGTACTTCCATGATCACGGCACCACGCTTGCGGGCCTGATGCACTATCACGCAATCGACCCGCGCGAATTCCTTGATTTTGTGCATGATGTGGACATGAGCCTGCTGGCAGGGGCCCCGCGCCTTGCCTCGCGGATCATGGCGCTGCCGGGCCGCCGCCTGATCTTCACCAACGGCGACAAACCCTATGCCGACCGCGTGCTGGCCGCGCTCGGCCTCGAGCACTGCTTCGAGGGCATGTGGGACGTGGTTGCCATGGACTACAAGCCCAAGCCTGAGCCTTCCGCCTACCACGGGCTGATCGAGGCGTTCGGGTTCGATCCGGAACGCGCAGTGTTCGTTGAGGATTCGGCGCGCAACCTTGCACCCGCCAAGGCGCTTGGCATGCAGACGGTGTGGATCGATTGCGCCAGCGAATGGGGCGACCGTGCAAAGGACGCGGCTGCGATCGATCTCGTCATTGATGATCTGCCGCAATGGCTCGATTTGCTGGCAGGAGAGCTTGCGGGCAGCGCCGCGCTCGGTTAGGCCGCGCGCTCTTATTTTCGGGGATTTCGACAATGACCGCAGAGCTGCAGGCCGCCATCGAAGCTGCGTGGGAAGATCGCGCCAACGTAACCCCGGCAAGCACTGCCGTGCGCGAAGTGGTTGAAGCCGCGCTCGAACTGCTGGATAGCGGTAAGGTGCGCGTGGCCGAGAAGGTCGGCGGGGAATGGACTGTCAACCAGTGGCTCAAGAAGGCGGTGCTGCTCTCGTTCCGGCTCAATGACAACGCTGTGATTGAGCACGGCGCAGGCGGCGCTCCGGCCTATGACAAGGTGCCTTCCAAGTTTGCCGGCTGGGGCGAGAACCGCTTCCGCGACGCGGGTTTCCGCGTCGTCCCCGGCGCTGTCGCGCGGCGCGGCGCGCATATCGCCAAGGGTGTGGTCTTGATGCCAAGCTTCGTGAACATTGGCGCCTATGTCGATGAAGGCACGATGGTCGATACCTGGGCCACGGTCGGTTCGTGCGCGCAGATCGGCAAGAACGTGCATATCTCGGGCGGCGCAGGCATCGGCGGCGTGCTTGAGCCGCTGCAGGCCGGCCCCGTGATCATCGAGGACGGCGCCTTCATCGGTGCGCGTTCCGAAGTGGCCGAAGGCGTGATCGTCGGCGAAGGCGCCGTGCTTTCGATGGGCGTCTACCTTGGCGCCTCCACCAAGATTGTCGACCGCGCAACGGGCGAAGTCCATATGGGCCGCGTGCCGCCTTACGCAGTGGTCGTGCCGGGCGCGATGCCGGGCAAGCCCTTGCCCGATGGCACGCCGGGGCCTTCGCTCTATTGCGCGGTGATCGTGAAGACCGTCGACGCGCAGACCCGGAGCAAGACCGGGATCAACGAATTGCTGCGCGACTGAGTATTCAGGCACCTTCTGCCCGCATCTTGGCGCGCTGGATACTAGCGCTGCTCTACGCGCTAGCCGGGGTGCTGCATCTGGCTGCCCCTCAGCCGTTCCTCGGCATTATGCCAGACTGGTTACCAGCGCCCGAGCTGGTCGTGATGCTGACCGGGGTGGCCGAACTGGCCGGGGCGGCAGGGTTGCTGCAGCCTTGGTCTCCTGCTTTGCGCGTTGCTGCGGGATGGGGCCTCGCGGCCTATGCGGTTTGCGTGTTTCCAGCCAACATCGTTCACTTCATCCGCGACATGGCGCGGCTCGATCACGGGCTGGGGCTTGGCTATCATGTGCCGCGGATGTTCTTGCAGCCCGTGCTGGTGTGGCTTGCACTTTGGGTTTCGGGCGCCCTGCCCTTTCGGGAATCGAACAGATCATGAGCGATGAAGACTACGTCTACGACGAAGACAGCGGCGAATGGCTGCCAGCATCCGAACTGGCCGCAAAGCGTGTGTCCGAGGGGACCATCGCGGTGCGCGACGCGGTTGGCAACCTGCTGGCAGACGGCGATCAGGTGACGCTGATCAAGGATCTTGAAGTGAAAGGCGCCGGGCAGACCTTGAAGCGCGGCACGCTGATCAAGTCGATCCGCCTCACCGGTGATGCGCAGGAAATCGATTGCCGATTTGACGGGATCAAGGGCCTCGTCCTGCGCGCCGAGTTCGTCAAAAAGCGCTGAAGCGTCAGCCCAGCGGCTTCAGGCACAGCTTAAGCCGGGTGCAATTGCCATCAGGGTGCTGGCAAACCGCTGGGTTCCGCCCAGCCCCTTCGGCAAGCTTTGGCGCCCTGCCCTTTCGGGAAAGGCGCCGCTACAAAGCGGCTGACGTTCTGCACGGCATTTGCCACGGGATCTGCGACATTCCATCCGACCTGCCTCGGCAAGCGCGGCTTTTCAGCCGCTTGTCTGACATGCAGCCCATGATGTGCTGGCGGGGCGCTGCATGCCGACAGCCCAGCAAGAGCGGCGGCAGTAATGCCGGAGCATGTAACTTGCGCGTTTTGCAACTGGCGGGGCAATCATTGTATTTGCCGCTCATTGTGCGGTGCACCATATCTCACTCAACAAGAAAACAGGGGTGCTCGAAGGCAATTTCTTCCGACTTCAAAGGGGATATTGCCATGTTTCTCAAGTCTTTCCAGATCGCTGCCGCTGCTGCCCTGATTGCTGCTCCGGTTCTTGCCCATGCCGAAGAGGCTGGCGCAAAGTTCACCCACGAGGGTGTCACCTACCAGTACACCACGCAAGTCGCAGGCGGCGAGCGCGTGATCCGCGGCGCGGCCTTCAATGGCAAGGTGCCGTTCGAGCTCCATGTGCGCGGCCGTTTCGTGACCGGCTCGTTCAACCATCAGCCGGTGGAATTCAGCCAGGCCGAAGTGAAGGCAATGGGCATCCAGGTCGCTTCCAACTGACATAGCGGGCAGCCGGTCTGCCCCGCTGAACAAGCCCTTGCGCGGCGCCGATACGGCACTTCGCAAGGGCTTTTTCGTGGGCTTTGCGCCGCGCCGGCCGGGATTGCTGGCCAAGCCTCCGGCAAAGGCCTAGTATCGTCCTCCGGTCATACCGTCCGGACGGAGAGTGACGATGGCCAAAAGCCAGAAGAAATCGAACCGCGAAGTGCGCAAGCCCAAGGCTGAAGCGCCCAAGAAGCTCAACGCCTCCAACCCCAGCCAGAAGGCGGGCGTGGTGGCCGGGCTCGACAACATGAAGCGCAGTTCCTGATCCAGGACTGGTGAACGCGCCGGCAGAAGGGGCCTGTCGGAGCGCCCGCCCTTGTGGCAAAGGCGCGGAATGAACGCCCCGCCCGAACCTGCTCCTGAACCGGCCCAAATCCGCATTCTCGTCGATGGCGATGCCTGTCCGGTCAAGGACGAGATCTACAAAGTGGCATGGCGGCATGAGGTCGCTGTCGTGGTGGTCAGCAATTCCCCTTTCCGCGTGCCGGTGCATCCGCTGGTGCGGCGTGTGGTGGTGAGCGACGGGTTCGACGCGGCTGACGATTGGATCGCCGAAGAAGCCGGCCCGCGCACCGTGGTGGTCACCGCCGATATCCTGCTTGCGGACAGATGCCTGAAAGCCGGCGCACACGTGCTCTCCTCCACAGGCAAGGCTTTCACCACCAATTCCATCGGCAGCCAGATCGCGACCCGCGCGATCATGGCGGACTTGCGCGCGGGCGGTGATGTAATCGGCGGGCCAGCACCGTTCTCGAAAGCAGACCGTTCGCGGTTCCTATCGGCACTGGACGACGCGCTGGTGCGGCTGAAGCGGGGCTAGCCCCGCTGCATCACCCCTCGGCTTCGCGCTGGATCGCAGCTTCACCGCCGAGGCGGGCGCTGATACGGCCAAGCACAGTGAGGACCGTGACGGCAAGTACCGTGGCGATGATCGCGTAGCTGTAGAGCCCGGCGAGGTTATCGCCCATGCCGAGCATAGCCAGCGTGGCCTTGATCGCTTCGTTCCAGGCCAGCGCGGCAACAAGGCCGAGCGAGGCAGAGGCAAGTGCGATCATCGTCTGGATCATGGCTTTCGCGTCGGTCATTTTCAGTCTTTTCCCCTAGTTGTGGCAACCAAGGGTGACGGGCCGATTTGACGAAAGCAAGGGCCGGCGCTCGCCCCTCCCCATTTTTGCTACGCATAAATGGAGAGGGACTGGGCCTTACTCCGCTGCTGGCAGGTAAAGCTCGCTGCCGGCTTCGCGGTACTTTTCGCTCATTTCGGCCATGCCGGCTTCGGCTTCTGCCTCGTTTGCGACGAAGGTGGCGATCTCCGCGTTCTGCTTGGCGGCGAATTCGCGCACTTCCTGCGTGATCTTCATGGAGCAGAACTTGGGGCCACACATCGAGCAGAAGTGCGCGGTCTTGGCGCCTTCGGCCGGAAGCGTCTGGTCATGGTACTGTTCGGCGGTTTCCGGATCGAGCGACAGGTTGAACTGATCGCGCCAGCGGAAATCGAAGCGCGCCCGGCTCAGAGCGTCGTCGCGGAACTTGGCCGCCGGGTGCCCCTTGGCAAGATCGGCGGCGTGGGCGGCAAGCTTGTAGGTGACGACGCCGACTTTCACGTCATCACGGTCAGGCAGACCAAGGTGCTCCTTCGGCGTGACGTAACAGAGCATCGCAGTGCCGAACCACCCGATCATCGCCGCGCCAATGCCGCTGGTGATGTGATCATAGCCCGGTGCAATGTCGGTCACGAGCGGCCCGAGCGTGTAGAACGGAGCTTCACCGCAGGCGGCGAGCTGCTTGTCCATGTTCTCCTTGATCTTGTGCATCGGCACATGGCCGGGGCCTTCGATCATGACTTGGACGTCCTGCTCCCACGCGCGCTTGGTGAGTTCACCCAAAGTGTAGAGCTCGGCGAACTGGGCTTCGTCGTTGGCATCCGCGACCGAACCCGGACGCAGGCCATCGCCAAGCGAATAGGCGATATCATAGGCCTTCATGATCTCGGTGATGTCGTCGAAGTGCTCGTAGAGGAACGATTCCTTGTGATGCGCGAGGCACCACTTGGCCATGATCGAACCGCCGCGGCTGACGATCCCGGTCACGCGCTTGGCGGTGAGCGGGATGTAAGGCAAGCGCACGCCGGCGTGGATCGTGAAGTAATCGACGCCCTGCTCGGCCTGTTCGATCAGCGTGTCGCGGAACACTTCCCACGTTAGGTCTTCGGCGATGCCGCCGACCTTCTCAAGCGCCTGATAGATCGGCACAGTGCCGATCGGCACGGGGCTGTTGCGGATGATCCATTCGCGCGTGTCGTGGATGTTGCGACCCGTCGAGAGGTCCATCACGGTATCGGCGCCCCAGCGGATCGACCAGACCATCTTGTCGACTTCGTTGGCAACATCAGAGGCCACGGCGGAGTTGCCGATATTGGCGTTGATCTTGACGAGGAAGTTGCGCCCGATCGCCATCGGCTCGCTCTCGGGGTGGTTGATGTTGTTGGGGATGATCGCACGGCCGCGCGCGACTTCCTCGCGCACGAATTCAGCCGTTACGTAATCGGGAATGCTGGCGCCCCAATCCTGCCCGTCACGCAAGGCGGCTTCCTTCAGCTGCTTGCGCCCAAGGTTTTCGCGGATGGCGACATATTCCATCTCGCGTGTGATGATGCCCTGGCGGGCATAATGCATCTGGCTGACATTGGCGCCGGGGACGGCGCGCAGCGGGCGCTTCACTGGAGCGGGGAACGCCGGCACGCCGCCTGAGCGATCGGGGCCGAGCTGGCCGTTGTCTTCGGGCTTCACTTCGCGCGCATCATATTCCGCCACATCGCCGCGGCCCATGATCCATTCGCGGCGCAGCTGCGGCAGGCCCTTGGCGATATCGATGGTGGCGGCGGTATCGGTGTAGGGGCCGGAGGTGTCGTAGACGCGGAGCGGCGCCTCGTTTGCGCTGGGTTCGAGCGCGATCTCGCGCATCGCGACAGTGAGGCCGGGGAAGCGCGGGCTTTCGACATGGATCTTGCGGCTGCCGCGGATGGGACCGGTGGTGACGCCGATGGGCGTGGCCTGCGGTCCATTTTCGAGGCGGGAATTGATATCGGCCATATACGCTCCTTGAACGGGCGGATGGCGGGCGCTGGGCCTCAAAAGGCCGACCGCTCCCTCCGCCCGTGCTAACGGGTTCAGGTTCGACGGGTCGGGCGATGCTAACCGCCCCTCTCAGCCATTTTTGCAAGCCTTCGCGAAAAAACGCGAACGCCCAGCGGCTCCCCGGGGATGGACGGGTTCTAGAGCCATTCGTGCGGCGCGTCCACTGGCAAGGGTGGCAGTGCGGACGCAATCCGGGCTGGACTTTAATCAGACGCTTAAACATACTCGGCGGCAATTGAACCTGCGCGGCAGGCGCGGGATGACCGGAGCAGGATCATGGCGAGCCAGACCCAGACGCGAGATCGCGCGATCAACCCATATGACGTGAGCGCCGACGCGCTCTATACCGAAGATACCTGGCGCGAGCCGTTTGCCGCGCTGCGGCGGGACATGCCGATCAGCTGGCGTCCTGATAGCCCGTTCGGTGGATACTGGTCGGCCGTGACGCACGAGCATATCCAGCAAATCGAACTTATGCCGGAGGTGTTCTCCTCATCCTGGAAGCTGGGCAACATCACGATTGCCGAATCGATCAACGAGGCGGAATTTCCCAACTTCATCGCGCAGGATCCGCCGATCCACACCGCGCAGCGAAAGGTGATCGCGCCGGCGTTCAATCCGGGCCAGATGATAAAGCTGGAGCAGCAAGTACGCGACCGCGCGCGCATGCTTTTCGATGCGTTGCCTGTGGGCGAGACGTTCGATTGGGTGGAGAACCTCGCCATACCGCAGACGCTGGGCATGCTGTGCAGCCTGTTCGGCATACCCTTTGATGAATGGCGCGATCTCAAGCGCTGGTCGGACTACGGCAGTGGTGTTTCCGCCGACAATCTCAATGACGCGTACCGCGCGGAGTGGATGAAGCAGATGGGCGAAATGCTTGCACGCTTTGACCGCGAGCTGGAAGTGCATCGCGCGCTACCGCCAAGCGACAACCTCCTCAGCCGCATGGTCCATTCCGAAGCGATGGGCCATTTGCCGCCGCTGGAGCGGCTCGCCAACATCGCGCTGCTGATTGTGGCTGGGAATGACACCACCCGCAATTCGATTGCCGGGCTGGTCGAGGCGCTGCACCTCTACCCGCAGGAAATGGAGCGGCTGCGTGCGGACCCCACCCTTAGTGCCAATGCCGCGCAGGAGATCATCCGCTGGCAATCGCCTGTCACGCACATGCGCCGCACCGCGACGCGCGATGTCGAGGTGGGAGGGCAGCTCATCCGCGAGGGTGAGAAGATCGTGATGTGGTATATCTCGGGCAATCGCGACGAGCGCGTGTTCCCCGATGCCGAGCGGTTTGACGTTACGCGCGAGAACGCGCGCCGTCATATCGGCTTCGGCCATGGCATTCACCGCTGCGTGGGCGCGCGGCTGGCCGAAGTGCAGATCGCGACGGTGATCGACGAACTAGTGGAGCGCCGCCTGCGGGTGGCGCCGGTAGGCACTCCGTCGCGGCTGGCGAGCCCGTTTCTGCATGGGTTCAACACTATGCCGGTGCGGCTGGAGCAGGACTAAGCGACATGAACGCGCGGGTCTGCATCATCGGGGCTGGCTGCTCGGGAATCACGGTCGCCAAGCGGCTGAAGGATTACGGCATAGCCTACGAGCAGTTCGATGCCTCGGACGATATTGGCGGGAACTGGTACTTCAACAACCCGAACGGGATGTCGGCCTGCTACCAGAGCCTGCATATCGACACTTCGAAATGGCGGCTGGCGTTCGAGGACTATCCGGTGCCGGCGGACTGGCCGAACTTTCCGCACCATTCCCAACTCCTGCAATACTTCCGCGATTATGCGGCGCACTTTGGCCTGCGCGAGGCGATCACGTTCAACACGCGGGTGGAAAAGGCGGACCGGTTGCTCGAGGGCGGCTGGGAAGTGCGGCTCTCGAACGGCGAGACGCGGCTTTACGAGGCGCTGGTGGTGGCGAACGGGCATCACTGGGCCGCGCGCATTCCGGAGTACCCCGGCCACTTTGACGGCGAGCAACTGCACAGCCACGCCTTTCGCAGCGCATTCGAGCCGGTGAACTGTATCGGCAAGCGCGTGCTTGTGGTCGGCATGGGCAATTCGGCGATGGATATCGCCTCGGAGCTTTCACAGCGCTCCATTGCGCAAAGGCTGTTTGTTTCCACGCGCCGCGGCGTCTGGGTGATCCCGAAGTATTACAAGGGCCAACCGACCGACAAGAACCCGGCCCCCGCCTGGATGCCGCGCAAGCTGCGCAACGTGATCGGCACGCGGCTGATCAAGGGGCTGGTCGGGCGCATGAGCGACTACGGCTTGCCCGAGCCCGAGATCGGCCCGTTTGACGCCCATGCCACGGTTTCCGGCGAGTTTCTGCTGCGCGCAGGCTCTGGCGACGTGGTGATGAAGGGTGCAATCGAGCGTCTGGACGGCGACGGTGTGGTGTTCACCGACGGCACCCGGGAGCAGATTAACGTCATCGTCTGGGCGACGGGTTATGACATCCGTTTCCCCTTCTTCGACGACGCCGCGCTCTGCGCGGATGCCGAAAACCGGCCGCCGCCGCTATTCAAGCGGATCATGAAGCCTGAAGTGCCGGACTTGTTTTATGCGGGACTGGGGCAGCCCTTGCCGACGCTGGTCAACTTTGCAGAGCAGCAATCGAAGCTGATCGCGGCCTATCTCGCGGGGGAATACACCCCTCCCCCGCCGGACGAGATGCACCGCGTGATCAAGGCGGACGAAGCCTACCACACCGGACATTACTATGCGGCGCGGCGGCACACGATCCAGCTCGACTTCGATGGCTATGTGCGTGATCTGAAGAAGGAAGTGGCGCGGGGGACGCGGCGCGCAAAAGCGGCCTGAGAGTTGGGGCAAGGCCCCTCACCCGCGGCCCTCTCCCCTGAACGGGATAGGGCTTTGAAGTGCCGCTATTCCGCCGCTTCGAGCGCTTCTGCCTCTGCGCGCTGGTTGTCGTAAACGAACTCCGCCCCCGCCGGATCAATGCCCGGGATCTCGTTGCGCTCGCTCCAGTAATCCTGATTATGCTGCCATTCGGGCTTGTCTCCGCGCTTTGGCATGCGGTCCAGATCGCGCATCAGATAGCTTGGGTTGAAGTTGTCCCCATCGATCCACGGCAGGATCGCCATGTCCGCATCTTCAGGACGCAGCGCGACTTCCACCTTGCGCCGCCCTTCAGCGTCCATGTGGCCAAGCAGCTTGCACACGAAATCGCCGACGATATCGACACGCAGCGTCCAAGACGCGCGGAAATAGCCGAAGACCCAGACGAGATTGGGCACCCCGGTGAACATCATGCCCCGGTAATTGACCGTATCGGCCCAGTTCACCGCATTGCCATCCACCTTGAAGGGAATGTCGCCGAGCACGGAGAGGCGGAATCCGGTGCAGGCCATGATGATATCGGCTTCGATCTCCTGCCCCGAACTGGTGCGCAGGCCCTTCTCGGTGAAGGTGTCGATCGTATCGGTGACGACAGTCGCGTTGCCCGCCGCCACATGCTTGAACATGTCACCATCGGGCAGGCTTGCCAGACGTTGCTGCCACGGGCGGTAGCTTGGCGTGAAATGCGGATCGAACTTGAAATCCTCGCCAACATAGCCGCGGATCAGCGCGCGCAGATCCTCGGCCATGGCCTCCGGTTCTTCGCGGCTGCGACGGTCCATATCGTAGAAGTTGTAGATATAGTCCTGCCGCACCACGCGGTGGACCGTCTCTTCGTCGACGCCGATCAAGCGCAGCCGGTCAGCCAGCTCGCTGACATTTGGCGCACAGTAGAACCATGTCGGCGAACGCTGCAGCATGGTGACCTTGGCCCCCGCATCGCACAGCGCAGGAACCGCAGTCGCTGCCGTGGCGCCCGAACCGATGACGATGACGCGCTTTCCGGAAACGTCGGTCTTGGGATCCCAAAGCTGCGCGTGGACGAAGTGGCCCTTGTAATCGGCCATGCCGGCCCAATCGGGCGTGTAGGGCGCCTTGTGGTCGTAGTAGCCCTGGCACATCCACAGGAAACCGGTAGTGAAGACCACTTCGCTGCCATCCTTTCGGCGTGCGTTCACCGTCCAGAGATTGTCCGCGCTCGACCAGCTGCAGCCGGTGATTGTGTGACCATAGCGGATATGCGGCTCGATCCCGTTATCGGCGATGACCTCGCCCATGTAGGTGAGAATGGCCTCTGCCGAGGCGATCGGCGCGCCTTTCCAAGGTTTGAACCTGTAGCCGAAGGTATAGAGATCGGAATCTGAGCGGATGCCGGGATACTTGTGGGTTTCCCATGTGCCGCCGAACGTGTCTTTCGCCTCCAGAATGGCATAAGTCTTGCCCGGACACTGGTCCTGCAGATGCTTGGCCGATCCGATGCCGGAAATTCCGGCTCCGACGATCAGGACATCGACGTGCTGCGAAGCTGCGTTGGCCATCATTCTCTCCTCTCAAACCCCGGATCCTGCCCTTCCCCATGACCTGCGAGCGCTGCGCGCCGCAAAGGCCGGGAGCCGGGCGGCCCATGTATGGCGGTATCCACTTTGCGTTGTGAAAGAGGCCTTGATCCGCACCAAAACGCAACAGAAATCTGGACCGGAACCACCCGGCGAAATGGAAACATTGCCAATTGTTCATGCAGCGGACCGGTCCGGGACACTCGCCGGGGTGCAAAGCGTTGAAGTCGTTGCAGCCCGCCTTGCTTTCGGTCCCTGAGCGGGCTGGCCGCAATGACAATCCCCGGGAGAAGGGCTCCTCCCCCCCGCAGCCCTTCGACCACGCCCCGGGGATGGCAAACCTTCACTGCCATCCCCGGGGTCCCTCGGCTGCGGGCTCTGCTTAAGACCTGCCTATCCCCCGCCTTCACGATCGGGCAGAGCGTGGGCAGGTTGCGCAGATGCCGCCCAGCGCCTATCGCTCCGAGCGATGAATGCACGGCGCTGCGATATCGCGATCCTTGGCGGCGGGCTGGCAGGCGGGCTTATTGCACTCGCCATGGCCCAGTACCGCCCCGACCTCTCTTTGCTGATCGTCGAACAGGGCGAGCGGCTGGGCGGCAACCATGTGTGGTCGTTCTTCGAAACAGACGCCGACCCTGAGGCGACCGAGCTGCTGAAGCCGATGCTGGTGGCAACCTGGCCTGACTATAACGTCCACTTTCCACGCCGCAGCCGCCATTTGCAAACCAGCTACAGCGCCATGACGTCAGAGCGGTTTGATGCGGCGCTTCGGGCCGCGCTCCCGGCAGAGGCTATCCTCACCGGGCACGGCGTAAAGGGCTGCAGCGAAACCGAGGTGATGCTGGACGACGGCACGCTGGTGAAGGCGGGCGGCGTGATCGATACACGCGGCCTGCGCGATGTGTCCCACTTTACCGGCGGATGGCAGAAGTTCGTCGGCCGCAAGTTCAAGCTGAAGGCACCGCACGGGCTGGAGCGGCCGATCGTGATGGACGCGACGGTGGAGCAGATTGACGGCTACCGCTTCATGTATGCCCTGCCCTTCGCGCCGGACGTGCTGTTTCTTGAAGATACTTACTATTCGGATGACAGCCGGCTTGACCGGGGCCTGCTGGAAAAGCGCATCGACGAATACCTCGCCGCTCACGGCTGGGAAGTCGAGACGCTGATCAATGAGGAACACGGCGTGCTGCCGGTAGTCGCGGGCGGCGATTTCAACGGTTTCTGGCGGGATGGCGGCGAAGAGACGGCGCGGGCCGGATCGCGCGCCGGGCTGTTCCATTCGTTGACGAGCTATTCAGTGCCTGATGCGGTGCGATTTGCCCTGGGCCTGGCGCACCACACGGCGCTGGACGGCGCAAGTCTTAAGGATTTCTCCGCCAAGTGGGCTAAAGGGCACTGGGAAAACCAGAGTTATTACCGCATGCTTTCTGCGTTGTTGTTCGGCGGAGCTTACCCGGAGGAGCGGCTCCGTATTTTGGAGCGCTTCTATACGATGAACCCGCAACTGATTGAGCGGTTCTATTCGGGGCGTTCAACCGCATACGACAAGTTTCGCATTCTGGCGGGCATTCCGCCAATTCCTATTCCGCGGGCGCTCGGCACGATCACGGGCCTTGGTAGGCAGCCGGCGCCGCTAAAGTTTTCAGGAGTTTGAGTTTCATCATGAAGAAAGTAGCCGTCATCGGAGCCGGTTTCGGCGGACTGGCTCTGGCAATCCGCCTGCAATCGGCAGGGATCCAGACCACTGTGATCGAGGCACGCGACAAGCCAGGCGGCCGCGCCTATTACTGGGAACGCGACGGCTTCACTTTCGATGCCGGGCCGACGGTAATCACCGATCCGCCCTGCCTCAAGGAACTGTGGGCGCTTTCAGGCCATGACATTTCAGAGGATGTCGAGCTGCTGCCGGTGAAGCCCTTCTACCGGCTGAACTGGGCAGACGGGACCAACTTCGATTACACCAATGATGAAGCCGTGCTCAACGCCGAGATCGCCAAGCTCAGCCCGCGCGACGTGGCAGGGTATGCCGATTTCCTGAAGTTCTCGGCCGGGGTATTCGAAGAAGGCTACGTCAAGCTCGGCTCGGTGCCGTTCCTTGATTTTGCCTCGAT
Organism: Sphingomonadaceae bacterium; assembly: GCA_947453945.1. Classification (GTDB taxonomy): domain Bacteria; phylum Pseudomonadota; class Alphaproteobacteria; order Sphingomonadales; family Sphingomonadaceae; genus Novosphingobium. Next base: position 2,056 of record CANGJB010000034.1, on the reverse strand, counting down.
GATCAAATCAGCGCCGCCGCTGATCCGCTATCAGGCGTGGCGGTCGGTCTATTCGATCGTTTCAAGCTACATCGAGAACGAGAAGTTGCGCGAGGCGTTCAGCTTCCACTCGCTGCTGGTGGGCGGCAACCCGATGACCGCGAGCGCAATGTATGCGCTGATCCATAAGTTGGAGAAGGACGGCGGCGTGTGGTGGGCCAAGGGCGGCACCAACAAGCTGATCGCGGGCATGATCAAGCACTTCGAGCGACTGGGCGGCACTGTGCGGATGGGCGATCCGGTGGTACACATCCACTCGCTGGGCGACCGGGTGACCGCAGTCGAGACCAAGAGTGGCTGGCGCGAGAGCGTGGATGCCGTCGCCTCCAATGGCGATATCGTCCACTCCTACGCTGATCTGATGCCCGATAACGGCCATGCCCAGCGGCGTGCCAAATCGCTTAAGAAGAAGAAGTTTTCGCCCAGCCTGTTTGTCGTCCACTTCGGCGTCGAAGGCACCTGGCCGGGTATTGCGCATCACATGATCCTGTTCGGCCCGCGCTACAAGGGCCTGCTCGACGACATCTACAAGCACGGCGTGCTGCCCGAGGACTTCTCGATCTATCTCCACCACCCCTCGGTGAGCGATCCCAGCATGGCACCCCCGGGCATGAGCACGTTCTACGCGCTGGTGCCGGTGGCCAACATGGGCAAGCTGCCGATCGACTGGGACGAAGTGGGGCCGCAGTTCGAAAAGCGCGTGCTCGACGAGGTGGGCCGCCGCCTGATCCCTGACATCCACAGCCGGATCGTGACGAAGTTCTCTTATACGCCCAAGGACTTCTCCATCGATCTCTCGGCGCATCAGGGCAGCGCGTTCAGCCTTGAGCCGCTGCTCACGCAATCCGCATATTTCCGTGCACACAACCGTGACGATGCGATCAAGAACTTCTATCTTGTCGGCGCGGGCACCCATCCGGGTGCGGGCATCCCCGGCGTAGTCGGCAGTGCGAAAGCAACGGCCGGTCTGATGATCGAGGATCTGCTGAAGGCTTGAGGCCTCAACTTGTGAGAAGCGCGTGAAACGGCTGGCGGTCTATTGCGGTTCGGGCTCACCTGCGGACCCGCGCTATATCGCGCTGGCGCGCGAGGTGGGTGAAACGCTGGCCGGGCGCGGGATCGGCGTGGTTTATGGCGGCGGGCGACTGGGCCTCATGGGTGCGCTGGCCGAGGGCGCGCTCATGGCAGGCGGCGAAGTGATTGGCGTGATCCCGCAGGCGCTGGCCGATGCGGAAGTCGCCAATCCCGATTGCACGAGCCTGACGATTGTCGAAACCATGCACCAGCGCAAGCAGGCCTTCACTGATCTTTCGGACGGGTTTCTGACGCTGCCCGGCGGGGTCGGCACGATGGACGAGCTGTGGGAAGCCGTGAGCTGGTCACAACTTGGCTATCATGCCAAGCCGGTCGGGCTGCTCAATGCCTTCGGGTTCTATGACCAGTTGCTGGCCTTCCAGCAGCACATGATCGCGGTCGGCTTTATCCGGCCCGTCCATGCCGGGATCATCCTGGCCGAGCATTCGCTCGATATGTTGCTGGAACGCATGGCAGCGCATGTGCCGCATCGGCCGATCATCCAGATGACGGCGGCGGATCTGTGAGGCTGCGTGCCTGAAGCATGCCAACCGGACGGCGCGGCAGCCTTGCCGGACCGCGCCGCCCTTGTTCTCCATGCCCGTGACTCCATCGCGCGCGGATCAAAAAGCTTTGCAGCGGCATCGAAGCTGTTCGACCGGACGACGCGTGAGCGGGTCTGGCTGCTCTATGCCTGGTGCCGCGCCTGCGACGACATTGCCGACGAACAGGTTCTGGGCGGCGAGCTTGGCACCACGCCAGGCGGCGACGCAGCAGCAAGGCTTGCACAGATCCGTCAGCTGACCGACCTTGCCATGACGGGTCATCCTACAGGCAATCCGAACTTCGATGCGCTGGGCGTGGTGGCGGCGGAGTGCGGGCTGACACGCGGCATGGCAGAGGATGTGATCGAAGGTTTCGCGCTCGATGCTGCCGATTGGAC
>CANGJB010000033.1 GCA_947453945.1 Sphingomonadaceae bacterium | reverse complement strand
AGGGTGTGCTCCACCGCATCGATGGAGGCGCGGATGAATTCGGTGGGATGGAACGGGACCGAATAGATCAGGCCCGGCGGGAAGGCCTTGGACAGCGCCTCCATTTCGCCATCGACGGCAGCCGCAGTCTTGAGCGCGTTCGAGCCGGGGAGCTGCGAGACGCCGATGCCGATGGAGGGGTAGCTGTCACGATAGGCGTTGGTGCCATAATCCTGCGCGCCAAGTTCGATCCGGGCGATATCGCGCAGGCGGGTGAGGCGGCCATCATCGGCGCGCTTGATGATGATGTTGCCGAACTGCTCGGTTGAGGTGAGGCGCCCCTCGGTCTGGATGCCGAGCTGGAATGCGGTGCCGCCCTGGTTGAACGGCGGCTGGCCAACCGAGCCTGCGGCGACTTGCGCATTCTGGGCGCGGATCGCGGCGATGATCTCGTCCACCGTGAGGTTGCGGCTGGCAGCGGCATCGGGATCGATCCATACGCGCATGTTGTAATCGCGCGCGCCGATGATGCGCACGCCGCCCACGCCTGGCACACGGCTGAGGCGGTCCACCACTTGCAATGTCGCGTAGTTTGCAACGTATTGGTGGGAGAGGGACTTGTCGGGCGAGTAGAGGTTGATGACCATGAGCAGGTCGGGCGAATTTTTGCGCACCGTTACGCCGATCTGGCGCACTTCCTGGGGCAGGCGCGGTTCGGCGGTAGCGACGCGGTTTTGCACCAGCACCTGCGCCTGATCGACATTGGTGCCCGCCTTGAAGGTGACGGTGATCGTGACATTGCCGTCGCCCGTGGAGGACGACTGCATGTAGATCATGTTCTCGACGCCGTTGATCGATTCCTCGAGCGGGGCGGCGATGGTTTCAGCCAGCGTTTCGGCGGTCGCACCCGGATAGTTGGCCGAGACGACCACGGTGGGCGGGGCGATTTCCGGATACTGGCCGACGGGCAGCGAAGGATAGGCAATCGCGCCGATGATCACGATCAGGATCGACAGCACCGCCGCGAAGATCGGGCGGTCGATAAAGAAATGCGGCAGGCGCATTACTGGGCCGTGGCCTCGGCCGCAGCAGGTGCCTTGATGGCCGAGGAGGCGGGCGAATCCGCGGCTGCCCGGGGCTTGAGCTTGATCACCTTGGCATCGACATCCATGCCCGGCTGGAGCCGCGCGAGGCCATCGATCACGATTTTTTCAGTGGGCGCGAGGCCCGCCTTGACCACGCGCAGACCTTCGACCAGCGGGCCGGTCTCGACCACGCGCTGCACGGTCTTGCCATCCTTGCCGATCACGTAGACGAAGCGCCGGGTCTGGTCGGTCACGATGGACTCATCCGGCACGAGCAGCGCGCCATAGGTGCCAGAGCCGAGCAGGCGGGCGCGGCCGAACATGCCGGGGACGAGGAAGCCTGACGAATTATCGACTTCGGCAAAGGCGCGGATCGTGCCCGAATTGCGATCTATCGCGTTATCGACGAACTTCATCAATCCGTGCCAGCGGTAGCTCGTTTCGTCCGCCAGCTTGATGTCGACCGGATTGGGAGCATAGCGCGAGGATTCGCGCTCTCCCGATTGTGCCTGGCGGACATATTTGAGGTAGAACGTTTCCGCGCCTTCGAAAGCGAAGCGGATCGGATTGACGGAGACGACGCGGGTCAGCACCGTCTGCCCGGCAGAGACATAAGTACCGACGGACACGCGCTTGTCCGAAATCCGGCCGGTGATGGGTGAGCGGACCGTGGTGAACGAAAGATCGAGCGCGCGCGCGTCCACACCGGCGCGGGCAGCACCGGCCGAAGCGACCGCGCTGCGCAAGTTGGCCTGCTTGGTCTCGAACTCCTCGCGGCTGATCGCCTGTGCATCGACCAATTTCTGCGCGCGGGCCAGTTCGGTGCGGGCATTGGTGACGAGCGCCTCAGCCTTGGCCAGATCGGCGCGGGCCTGTGCGGCGGCAGCGCGATAAGGGCGCGGGTCGATGGTGAAAAGCACCTGCCCCTTGGTAACCTCCACCCCTTCGCGGAAGTTTACGCTATCGACCGCGCCGGAAATGCGCGGGCGGATCTCGACATCCTGCACCGCTTCGAACCGCCCGACATAGTCATCCCAATCGACCACCTGGCGCTGCAGGGGCACAGCGACCGAGACGTGGGGCTTGGGCGGGGGCGGGGGCGCTGCTGGCGAACAACCGGCGAGGGCCATTGCGAGAGTGGCGAGCGGGGCGAGAAGGGGCTGAGCAATGATTCGACGCACTTAACCTTCGTATGGGTCCGGGAGGGCAAGCGCAACCGTTGTGCAGTGCAGCGCTACTTCCCTGAAGGGGCGAAACGAGACCTCCTTTCGCGTCTTGCCAGTGGCGCGCGGCTTTTTCAGTTGCTACAAGCAACGCATTAGGGGATTCCAACCGCAAGGTTGCAAGGGGGAGTGGGCAGCGTGGCGATCGAGGCAAAGGTCAATGGCAAGCCGGTCAGCTTTGCAGGCGAGCCGGATACGCCGCTGCTGTGGGCGATCCGCGAAGAGCTGGGGATGACCGGCACCAAGTTTGGCTGCGGGATCGCGGCCTGCGGGGCATGCAGCGTGCATATCGACGGCGAGGTCACGCGTTCGTGTAGCGTGCCGATCAGCGATGTGGCGGGCAAGTCCATCACGACCATCGAAGGCCTTTCCGGAGCCGAAGGCACGCTTACCGCGCTGCAGCAGGCGTGGATCGCGCATCAGGTGCCGCAGTGCGGCTATTGCCAATCGGGCCAGATCATGGCCGCGGCCGCGCTGCTGGCAAAGACGCCCAAGCCCACGGACGCCGATATCGATGCGGCGATGACGAATATCTGCCGCTGCGGGACATATCCTCGCATCCGCGCCGCGATCCACGATGTGGCAGGAACAGCCGCCAACCCCGCCGTTCAGGCCTGAGGAGCAAGCACATGGGCATGATCCGCAGAACATTCCTGGTGGGCAGCGCGGCGCTGGTCGGCGGCGGCATATTCGCCATCAAGTATGCCGACAGTTCGGCGCGTTCGGCAGCCGGGGCGCTGACCAACGGCAAGGACGGTCACAATTTTGGCACCTGGGTCCGTCTGGGCGAGGATGACAGCATCACGGTCTATTCGCCGCATACCGACATCGGGCAGGGCTCGAACACCGGTCTGGCTCAGATGCTTGCCGAAGAGCTGGACGCAGACTGGAGCAAGGTGGTCGTCGCCTCCGCACCCGCCGAAGGGCCTTTCGCCACTGTCGATGTGGCGCGCGGTTTTCTCGGGCCGATGAGCGGCTTTCCCGGCGTTGTTGCGGCCCTGCCGGAATCGCTGATGTCGTTCATTGCGCGTTCGATCCCGCTGCAGATCACGGGTGGCTCCTCGGCGCTGCGTTTTACCGGGCAGAAGGCCTTCCGCCTGGTCGGCGCGGCGACCAGACTGGCGTTGATCGAGACCGCCGCGAAGCGGCTGGGTGTGCCCAGCACCGAATTGACGACGGCCGACAGCAAGGTCGTCCACGCCAAATCCGGCAAGACGCTGCGCTATGGCGAACTGGCGGTGGAGGCGGCAACGCAGACGCTGGAGCGCACGCCCGCCCTGAAGGATCCCGGGACTTTCAAGTTCATCGGCAAGTCTATCCCGCGCTTCGACATCCCAGCCAAAGTCAACGGCTCGGCGCAATACGGCATGGACGTCGTGAAGCCCGATATGCGGGTGGCGACGGTGATCGCGGCGCCTGCGCGCGGCGGCAAGCTGGAATCGGTCGATCCGGCCCCGGCCATGGCCGTTTCAGGGGTCGAAAAGGTGATCAACCTTGAAAGCGCGGTGGTTGTGGTCGCCAAGGGCTACTGGCCGGCGCTCAAGGGTGCGCGCGCGCTGGCACCCAAGTTCAGCGATGGCGGCAATGGCCTGATTTCCACGGCAACGATCTTCGCCGAGCAGGACAAGCTGCGCGCCGGTGACAAGCCGACCAAGACCGTGGGCGAGGGCGATGTCGACGCGGCGTTCAAGGCCGATGGCGTGAAGCTGCTGGAAGCCGACTACAAGATGCCGTTCCTCCACCACGCGATGATGGAGCCCTTTGCACTGACCGCCCATTACAAGGACGGGCATCTCGACGTGTGGGGCGGAATGCAGGACCCGCTCGGCGCCAAGGCGGCAGCGGCCAAGGCGGCGGGGCTTTCGGCCGACAAGGTGACCTTCCACCCGATGCTGATCGGCGGCAGCTTCGGCCGCCGTCTGCCGATGTACATGGAAGTGGTCGATCAGGTTGCGCGCATCGCGATGCAGGTGCCCTTCCCGGTCAAGCTGATCTGGTCACGCGAGGAGGAAGTTGCGCAAGGGGCGTACCGTCCGCAGAGCTCGGCCAAGTTGACGGCGGCGCTGGGCCAGGATGGCAGGATCACGGCATGGCGCAACGATTTTGCCCAGCCGGAGGCGGGCATCGACGAAGTCCCCTTCTTCTATGACGTCCCCGCCGTGGCGCGCCGCCATTTCAAGCAGGTATCGAACCAGTCTATCGGGCAGTGGCGCTCGGTCAATGCAACGCAGCACGGCTTCACGACCGAGAGCTTCATGGACGAGCTTGCCCATCTGGCGGGGGCCGATCCTGTGGCGTTCCGCCTGAAGCATCTGAAGCCCGGGCGACACCGCAAGGTGCTTGAGGAAGTGGCCAAGCGTAGCGGCTGGGGCTCTCCGCTTGAGCCCGGCCATGCGCGCGGCGTCGCGATGGTCGAGTGCTTCAACACGATTGTCGCGCAAGTGGTCGAGGCTTCGCTGGCCGAGGACGGCACGCCCAAGGTGCACAAGGCGACCGCTGTGGTCGACTGCGGCACGGTGGTGAACCCGGCGGCGGCCGAAGGGCAGGTCATGGGCGGGATCGTGATGGGCCTCTCGTCCGGCATTGGCGAGGCGATCACGCTCGACAAGGGCGCGGTAATGCAGAGCAACTTCAGTGACTACGAAGTGCTCAAGCTGGCGAATGCGCCGCAGATCGACGTGCATTTCCTGAACAGCGGCGCGGAGATGGGCGGGATCGGCGAACCCGGCCTGCCGCCCGCGACGCCCGCGCTCGCCAACGCGCTATTTGCGCTGACGGGCAAGCGCGTGCGGGCGCTGCCGATCAAGGATCAGGCCAAGGCCTGAGCGGCAAGTAAGGCGACACCCGGGTCAAGCCCGGGGCGACGAGGTCTTCTTATACCTACGTTCGTCATTCCCGCGCAGGCGGGAACCCAGGGGCCGAAGCGCTTTACCGGCCACTCTGGATTCCCGCCTGCGCGGGAATGACGATGGTGGGGGCGGGAGCAAGTCTTTGAGTTTCCTTGCTCACGGTGCGATCTTCACCGCGCTTTCCGCGGTATTCCAGCCCCGGATTGCGATGCTGGCAGGCTTGGCACCTGCGGGGACGCGGACGGTAAGCGTGCGCGTTTCGCCCGGCATGAGCGCGATGTAGTTGTCCTCGAAATAGGCCGGCAGCAGGCGCGTGCCGGCTTTGTTGAGCACGGTGAGCTTGATCGCGAGTGCGGGGGACTTGCCGGTGTTGGCAAGCATGAGCTTGAGAGGGCGGTCCGTGCCTTGCGGTTGGCCGCCCTGCGCCTTCAGGCTGATCGTGGCGGCGGGCATTGCGTTCAGCTCGCGGTAGGCGGCAGTGTCGCGGCCGCGCCAGTAGACATTGCGGCTGAGGACGGTGCCTGCGGCATCGACCAGATCGAGCGACACCAGGACCATGCCGCCGCTTGCCATGAGCGGGGCCAGATCGACGGTGCCCGCAGGCGCCGCGGTGTTGGCGGGCGCGGCAAGCTGTTGATCCTTCTGGAGCAGGGTGTGGCCCGCAAGATCGGTAACCCGCACGCGCGCCGTCAGCCCCGGCAAATCGGTGCGCGTGGTGTTGATCACCATCAGCGCATTGTCCGGCAGATTGAGCTGGATGTGCACCGGCTCGGCCCCGGCGCGCGCGCCGTAATAGGCGGCGTGGGTGTCCATGTCAGAGCTGTAGAGCTGCCAGGCGTTGGAGGGCCACGAGGGATGCGTCATCCAGAACAGGCGGCCCGAGTTCTTCGTCCAGAGGTGGCCGACGAACCCTTCCATCATCGCCTTGTGCGTTTCGAGGTTCATCATCTGCGCCTTGCGCTCGAAATCGGCGAGGCTCGTGGCGGGTCCGAACATCGTGTTCAGCGTGTCCATGAAAGTGCGCGTGTCGCCGTTCCCGCTGAAATGCCAATCGTGGTAGGCCATCGTATCGCCCAGCGGCCAGCTGTCTGCGGCGGGGACGCTCGCTTCGATGGCCTCGCGCGTGGCGAGCGAAGGCGTGCCGGTTTCGACCGAGAAGCCCGAGGCGAGATCGGTGAAATAGCCTTCGGGTGGGCGGTAGTTGTAAGGTCCGGAGCCTTGCAGGTTCACCACGTTGGATGAGCCGGTGTACCAGCGCGTGCCATCGAGCCGGGTGACGAGCGCATCGAGCCCTTCATTGAGCGCGGGGTAGGGCACGCCTTCGTTGCGGCCGAACCAGACGACGATTGACGGGTGGTTGCGGTAGCGCGCGATGGTGTCTGCCGCGTTGGCGAGGAACAGCTGCGGGTCCTCTGGTTCGATCTGGAAATCCTGCGTCGAAGCCCAAAAGTCGTTGAGGATCATCATGCCGTTTTCGTCGGCAAGGTCGTAGAACGCGGGCTCGGTGTTATTGCCCATCCAGTTGCGGATGACGTTCATGTGGGCTTCGCGTTCGAGGCGGAAATAGGGCTCCAATTCGGCGCGGCCAAAGCGCTTCATCGCATCGTCCATGCCCCAGCTTCCGCCACGCGCCGCGATCCGCACGCCGTTGACGCGCAAGGTGAGGTGGGGGAGCGCGATGGTGGGGGCGACGGGGCGGACGGCGGGGGAATGCTCGCCATTGGGGGTGAGGCTTTGCGCCCAGCCGAGGGGGGTCTGCTTGATGGCTTGATGGCGCACGTCGATGAGCGGGAGTTCGTCGGATTTGGCGTCGGTGGGATCGACTTCGACGCGGTTGAGGCGGCCTTCGTGGTCGAAAAGGGAAAGCTCGTAGCTCACCTCGCGGATGCCGAAGCGCAAGGATCGGGTGTCTGAGGGTTGAGCACCTGCGGAGGCGCTAAGAGTCAGCGTATAAAGCGCCGGATCGCCATAGCCATTTGGCCACCAAAGGCGCGGGTTTGCTATGTGGAGTAACGGGTCTGTCGCTGGCGAGAAGGTGACGCTGGTTTCGCCGGGTACGGCGGTGACCGTGCGGGTGAGAGTGATTTCTCCGATCTTCGCGGTCACGGTGAGCGGGACTGGCGCAGTGCCGGGGTTGACCAAGGGGACGGTGATCGTGACGTCCGCGCTATCGGTGCGCGGCAGCGGCAGGTCGGTCACGACATGCGGATCGCCGATACGCACCGGGCCGGTGGCTTCGAGGGTCACGCCTTGCCACAGCCCGGTGTTGCGATCGCGGATGCCCGGGATCCAGTCCCAACCTTCGGTGGCGACAAACGTCGGCCCATCGATGGCGAGTTGGCCACCGTTTTCGCCTACGCCGCCTTTGACAGACTGTTCGTGCGGGATGCCGGGATGCGGCGGGGGGCTGACCTTGACCGCGACGACATTCTCCCCGGCCTGCGGGATGAAGGTGAAGCGGCCGCGCGCGAAGGCGCCTTTCATGGCGCCTACCGCCGCGCCGTTAATCCAGACTTCGGCGGCGTAGTTGATGCCATCGAAGCGCAGGGCGAGGGCCTTGCCTGCAGCTTCGGCGGGGACCGAGAAGCTCGTGCGATACCAGTAATCCTGCCGGGCGAGGCTTTCGGGGATCGCGAGGTTGTTGAGGCCGTAGTAGGGATCGGGATAGACGCCGCGATCGACCATGGTGGCGAGCACTGTGCCGGGGACGCGGGCAGCGAGCCACTTTGCGGTATCGACGCCGGGGCGGGAGAGCGCGGCGCCGTCTGCCCCCGGGAGATCAGGAGCCGGGATCAGCTTCCAGCCGTTCACCTGCCACTGGCCAGGGGCGGTGGAGGCGAGCGCGGGCTGGGGTTTGATGGGGACGGCGTGCGAGGCACTGGGCGGCGTGATTGAACGCGGGAGCAGCCACGGGTCTTGCTGTTCGGTGAGGCCGATATTGGCTTTGCGCTGGAACGGCCAGCCCACGCCGACATCGCGGAACTGGACGGCGGCGAAATCGGGCCTTGCGGCGAAGAGCGCGGCCGCATCGTGCGCGGTATCGTCGATCATGGCGCCTGCGAGCGCTCCGGCGAAGTGCGGCTGGCCGGGGATCGGCGGGGCGATGGCGATGCGCGGGGCGCTGGCGGGAATGGTCAGAGGTTGCTGCGCTGCGAGCTTGCCGTTGACGTAGAGGCGCAGGGCCGTGCCAGCGAAAGTGGCGGTGAGATGGCTCCATTGCCCGGCGGGAAGCGGCTGCGCGGCGGCAACAAGGACGGCACCGCTGCGCAGGGCGGGGCGGCCATCGACGAGGACCAGCGCGCGGCAGGGCGCGCAAGCATCGGTGCCCTGCAAGATCAGCGCAGCTTCGCCTTGCTGCACACGATCAGGCCGGACCCACGCGGCCATGGTGAAGCGCGCGCCGGCCTGCGTGAGGGGGCTTGCCTCAGGCAGCGGGCGTTCGATACCGATACCGCCTTCGAGGAAGCGCGCGTTCCAGGGTCCGCCGTTGTCCGGAACCTCGGCAAAGGCTGGGGCCGTGAACAACGTGGTTGCGCAAAGAAACGCGCATGCCCGTTGGCGCAGGTATCGTGGCATGGTCGCTCTCTCCCGTCTCGGATCCGGTTTTGTAAGGGATTTCATGCGTTGGTGGCAGCCTGTCTCATTTCTGACAACGCAATCAATTGACTGCATCATAGCTATCTTAAAATGCATACTAAATTTATTATTTCTTAGTGCCCAGACAGCGTGCGGTCACGTCTCCACTGGTGCCGAGCTTTACGCTCTCCAGCCCCAGCGAAACCGGGCCGCGGCTGGCGAGAACCAGCGGTGCGGTGACGGCGTGGCTGTCTGCGCCTGCAGGAAGCAGGCACTTGAGGGGGACGGCCAGCGTCTGCCAGATGCGGGGGGGCAGGGCGGCAAGTTCGGGCAGGGCAATCGGAGCGGCGCAGGGGCCGGCGCCGCACTGCGCGGCCAAGGTGATCGGCGCACCCGGCTTCGCGTCGAGCCGAACGGTCAGCAGCAGGAGCACATCGCCATTGGTCTCACGCGAGAGATCGACCGGAGCATCGCTTCCGAGCGCGATGGTCGCGGGCTGGGCGCCTGCGGACAGGGTGATGCGGCGTGCGCCTTCCTGCACGTCCTTGTCGATGGCGGTGATGGCGAGGCGGCCGCCGGGGGTTGCGGCGGGAACCGGGCCGACGGTGTGGGGCGCGGCGCCCGGATCGGTCAGCACAAGGTGCCAGCCGGGCGCGGCCTGTCCGCGCTGGAGATAGACGCCGGGGATTGCCTCGGCGGCAATGCCGGGGTCTTCGTTCAGCGGCGTCCATGGCGCGGCGCCGCCTGCTAGTGAAAGGCCATACCCGAATGGAAACTGCGCATCATCGCCGGCGCGTGCGCTGCGCGGCCAGACCATCGGCAGGCGGCCGGTGAAGTCTGCGCCGCCCTGCGCGTAGAGCACATCGGCGAGGCCGCCACCTTCGGAGCCCGGAAGCCACGCGACCACGAACGCGTCGGCCGCGTTCAGTTCAGGGTTCACGAACAAGGGGCGGCCAGTGAGCATGACCGCGATGACCGGCACGCCCTGTGCCTTGAGCTTGCGCATCGTTGCGAGCGGCCCGGTAAGATCGCTGCGCAGCTGGAGCGAGCGGATATCGCCCTGAAATTCCGCGTAAGGCGTTTCGCCGAACACGACGACAGCGGCATCGGGCTTTTGCGCAAAGCGGCCATCGGGCGCGAGCTCGGCGCTGCCGCCGGATGCGGCGGCTGCGGCCTTTAGGCCTTCCCACAGCGTGGTCGCGCCGGGGAACTGATCTCGCGTGAGACCGGTGCCCTGCCAGCTGATCGTCCATCCGCCGGACTGGCGGGCGACATCATCCGCGCCGTCACCCGCGACCAGAAGGCGCGCGCCGCTCTTCAGCGGAAGGACGCCGGTGTTCTTGAGCAGCACCAGTGACTTGCGGACGGCTTCTCGAGCAATCGCGCGGTGATCGGCGCTGCCGAGGACCTGCCATTGGCCGGAGAGCGGGCGGGTGGAAGGGGCGCCCATCTCGAACAGGCCGAGCCGCAGTTTCATGCGCAGGATACGCGCGACGGCATCATCGAGCCGGGCCATGGGTACGGTGCCTTCCTGCACTTGTTTGAGAAGGCTTGTGTAAAGCGGCTTCCAACTATCGGGTGCCATGTACATGTCGACGCCCGCGAGGAGCGCCTGCGGGCAGCTCGCATTGGTGCAGCCCGGGATCTGGCCGTGTGCGTTCCAGTCGGTGACGACGAAGCCGCCGAAGCCGAGGCGGTCTTTCAGAACATCGGTGACAAGGCCCTTATTGCCGGCGATCTTTACGCCGTTCCAGCTGGAGAAGCTGGTCATCACCGTGGCGACGCCGCTCTCGATCGCGGGCAGGTATGGTGCGCCGTGGACGAGGCGCAGTGTCGTCTCGTCGATCTGGGCATCGCCCTGATCGCGGCCATCCGTGGTCGCGCCATCGGCGAGGAAGTGCTTGGTGCTGGCGATGACGTGGGGGCCGGCGAGGATGCGCGCCGTGGTCGGCGGGCCCTGAAGCCCGCGCACCATGCGCCCGACATAGCTGGCGACAAGTGCGGGATCGGAGGAATAGCCTTCGTAGGCGCGGCCCCAGCGGTAGTCCTGCGGCACGGTGACGGTGGGCGCGAAGGTCCATTCCTGCCCGGTAACGCGGATTTCGGCAGCGGTGGCGGCGCCGATCTTCTCGATCAGATCGGGATCGCGCATCGCGCCGAGGCCGACATTGTGCGGGAACAGCGTGGCGCCGATGATGTTGCTGTGGCCGTGGACGGCGTCGGTGCCCCAGATCACCGGGATAGCGGGACAGCCGGGGCGGCCGCGAATCGAGGCGGCGTGGAAGGCGTCTGCCAGTTTGAGCCAATCGGCTGCGGGGGCGAGGTCGTTTCCGCCGGGGCCTGAATTGCCGCCATTGAGCACCGAGCCGAGATTGTAGCGAGCGACATCCTCTGCCGTGAGGCTGGCGATATCGCCCTGGATGACTTGTCCGACTTTGCAGGCGGCATCCATCTGCTTGAGAAGTTGGCTGATTTTCGCCTCGTCGGCGCTGGTGACCACCTTGGGCCAAGCGATTCGCGGCCATTGCTCCGGATGGACGGCGGCGGCCGTTTCGGTCGGGGTGGCAGGTGGAGTCGCAAGGAGCGCGGCCGGTGCGAGCGAGGCCGCGATGGCCATGGCGCAGGCCATACCGGTCAGGTGCGAAATCCGCTTCATTCCTTGGTTTTCCTCTCCGCTTCCCAGCCGGGTTGACCATACCGGGTTTCTTTAATAATTAAAGATGGTGATATAAATTTAATGACAACGTTGACAATACGGCGACGATGATCGTATTTCAACCGTGCCTAACGCTTCCCGCCAAAGACCCGTGATGGGGATTTGCCGCGGAGGCTGGAAGATCGAAGAAGAAGCGGTTGATGCACCGAACCGGGTGCCGCCGTCCCAAACAGGAGGGGTAAGGATCATGTCTCAAGGTAACGCACGGGCGCGGCTTGCGCTGATGGGCGCCGCTTCGTCGTTTGCGCTGTTCGTGGCGGGCAATGCTGCCGCTCAGACGGCAACGCAGGCGGCCGCGCCGCAGCAGGCCGATACCGCAACATCGGATGATGGCGCCGCGCCGATCGTCGTCACGGGCTTTCGCCAGTCGCTCGCTGCAGCGCTTGATGCCAAGCGCAATTCGAACCTGATCATTGAGTCGGTGAGCGCCGAGGATATCGGCAAGTTCCCGGATCAGAACATCACGGAATCGCTGCAGCGCCTGCCCGGCATCCAGATCGATCGTGAAAACGGCCAGGGCACCAAGGTGCGCATCCGCGGCCTTGCGCAGAACGTCACCGTGCTGAACGGCGAACTGTTCGTCACGGGTCAGGAAGTGTTCAAGGTGGGTGAGGGCAACTTCACCCGCACCGACAGCCTTGAAAGCGTGCCGTCTGAACTGATCGGCGGCGTCGAGGTGTTCAAATCGCCCAACGCTTCGCTGCTCGAAGGCGGCCTTGGCGGTATCGTCAACCTCAAGACGCGCAATCCGCTCGATCTCAAGAACGGTCTGACGGTTGCGGGCAACGCGCGGCTCAACAAGGCCAACGGTATCGATGGCTGGAAGCCCACCGGCGCGGTGGTTGCGAGCTACAACTTCAACGACAAGTTCGGGATCATCGTCTCGGGCAGCTACAGCAAGACCAACGGCCACTACGACATTCTGGGCGGCGAAAACCGTGGCAACTGGGCGTTCGGCGCGGGCCGGCGCGACACTGCGACGGTGCCGACCAACTACTATGCGCCCGAATACCGCTATGTGACCGACCGCGACCAATATCGCACCCGGTGGGGCGTCTCGGTGGGCCTCGCCTACCGGCCGACCGACACGCTGAGCATGGACCTCCAGTACTTCCACTCCGATCTCAAGGTGGACACGCGCGAAGGCTCGGTGAAGTTCCCGTTCGGCCAGGGCGAGTCGCTCGGCCTGCTGCCGGGCTACAAGATCAACAGCAACGGCGTGCTTGAAAGCGGTACGGTCCGCGCACAGTCTGCCGAGGCGATCTCGGTGGTGGACGAGTCCAGCATCAAGTCTGACAACGTGCAGTTCGGCACCAAGTTCGACAACGGCAGCAACTTCCGCGCCAACGTGGAGGCGACCTACTCGAACGGCAGCCTGTTCCGCGACGTGGCCAACAACGACGTGCGCTTCACCAAGTATACGGTGCGCCAGGGCGCCGTGGGCGGCGCACTGCAGGACGGTGTGGCACTCAACAGCGCGGCGCCGGCGACGTTCGACTTCACCTACAAGAACGGCGCTTTCCCGACCTTCGGCATTGCTCCGGGCAGCCTGGCGGACCTCTTCAGCAACCCGGCCAACGGTTTCTTCAAGTCGCACTGGGCCTTCGGGGATCGTTCGAAGATCAAGGGCCACGCGATCCGCACCGATTTCGCGTGGGATGTCGATCCTTCGGAAAAGGGCAAGATCACGCTGAGCGCGGGCTTCCGCTATGGCCAGCGCACAGTGGACTTCACCTCGGGCCGCTATCTGGCGGACTATTCCGGCAAGGGCGAACTGGACGCGACCAAGATCCCGGCGGCCGAACGCGATCCCACGTTCAACTACAACTACACGCCCTTCGGCTACTTCCAGGACGGCGCGATCGGCTACAAGATCTGCGATCTGCCCGAGGCGAACAAGCCTGCCGCGTTTGCCGGTTGCAGCCGCTTCGGCAATTCGCCCGCGCTGCTTACGCCCTATGACACCTTCTCCAGCAATTCGGGCCGGGTCGAGACGCTGGTGAACCCGAACGTCCCGGGCGGCAAGGTGCTGATCCAGAACCGCGCGCAGATGGTCAACGCGCTCAAGTGGATCCAGAACCTCTATCCCTCGACGCCGTTCAGCTTCTTCCAGGATCCGCTCCAGACCTTCCTCGTCAAGGAAGAGACCAAGACCGGCTATGTCATGGCGGACATCGGCGGCAAGGATGATGGCTTCCACGTCAACGTCGGCGTGCGCATTGTCGATACCAAGCTCAAGGTCGATCAGAACCAGGGCACCGCGAACCCGACCTTCTGGGGCACGGACAGCTGGAACGGGGTGGTCAAGGACTTCGACACGACCAGCGTGCAGCGGTCCTACACCGACTTCCTGCCGAGCGTGAACGTGGTCGTCGATGCCGCGCAGGACATCAAGGTGCGCGCTTCGGCCGCGCGGGTTACCTCCCGCCAGCCGCTGTTCGATCTGGGCCGTGGTTTTGCGACCGACTTCACCCGCGATGCGGCAACCGACAAGTTCCTGTTCACCAGCGGCAGCCGCGGCAACGCGACGCTCGATCCGTTCCGCGCGTACCAGTTCGATCTGGGCGTCGAATACTACTTCGGCCGGCAGGGCCTGCTTTCGGCGGGCGTGTTCTGGAAGGAAGTGGACAGCTTCGTGGTGACGCAGACCGTGCCGGTCTTCGTCAATGACCAGGCTGGTGGCCGTCTCGGCCCCGTGTCGCAGCCGGTCAACGGCTCGGGCGGGCGGGTCAAGGGCTTTGAACTGGCGGCGCAATACGCCTTCCCGTTCGGCCTCGGTTTCACTGCGAACTACACTTTCGCCGATACGAGCACCGAGTTCAGCAACGACTTCGAGAAGGGTTTGCCGCTGCCGGGTGTGTCAAAGCACTCGTTCAACGGTCAGGTCTACTTCGAGAAGAGCGGGTTCGCGGCGCGGGCTTCCTACTCTTGGCGCTCGAAGTCCTACCTCGGCAACTTCGGCTTCGGCGATGGCGGCGTGACGCGCACGCTGGGCATCTACCAGAAGCCCTATGGCCAGCTCGACGGGCAGATTTCCTATCAGGTGACGCCGAACTTCAACGTGTTCCTCGAAGGCATCAACCTCAACAAGGAAAACACCAAGACCTATCTGCAATTCCCCGAACTGCCGTTCCGGTATGAGTCAGGCTCGCGCCGCATCTTCGCGGGCGTGAAGTTCAACTTCTGACCTTTGCTCCTCTCCCTCGGAGCCCCTGGGGGGGAGGGCCCTTGCCGGCCTTCCCCCCTTTCTTGTCCGGCAAACGGGTAGGACCTTGTTCCGGGGCCGGATCACCGCCAGCATCGCGCACACCTTATGACGACACCTGGTTCCTTGCGCTCCATCCTGATTGTCGGCGGTGGCACAGCCGGATGGTCGGCGGCAGCGCTGCTGTCTGCGGTGCTCGGCGCTTCGGGCTGCAAGATCACGCTGATTGAATCGAGCGACGTGCCCACGGTGGGCGTGGGCGAAGCGACGATCCCGCCGGTCTTCGAGTTTCTGCGCAACTGCGGCATCGATGAGATTGAATTCATTCGCCATTGCCAGGCGACATTCAAGCTGGCGATCCGCTTTGACGATTGGCTGGAGCGCGGCCATTCCTATTGGCACCCTTTCGGCAATCTGGGGGTGACGATCAACCAGCGCCCGTTTCATCACTACTGGTGGAAGAACAAGGCGGCAGGGCATGGCGAGACGTTTGCGGATCTGTGCCCGGCGATTGCGCTGGCCGAGGACAGCAAATTTGCGTTCCCCCCGCCAGACGGGAGCTACCCGGGCGGCGCGCTGAATTATGCGCTGCATTTCGATGCAGGGCTGGTGGCGCAGTTCCTGAAGAAGCACGCCGCCGCGCGCGGAGTTGAGCATGTCGATGCGCGGATTGCCGGGTGCGAGATGGCCGATGATGGCGCGATTGCGGCAGTCAGGCTGGCGGATGGCCGGCGCGTAGAGGCCGATTTCTTCATCGATTGCTCCGGCTTTCGCGGCCTGCTGATCGAGGACGCGCTCCATGCGGGGTATGAGGACTGGACCAGATGGCTGCCTTGCGACCGCGCGGTGGCGATGCCGACAGCCACGGTAGGTCCGCCCGCGCCCTATACGATTTCGGCGGCGCATGAGGCGGGCTGGCGCTGGCGCATTCCGCTGCAATCGCGCGTGGGCAACGGCTATGTCTATTCCAGCAGGTTCATCAGCGACGAGCAGGCGGCAGAGACGCTGCGCGGTGCCGCATCTGGGAACGGGAAGGGCGAGGCGCTGGCCGAGCCGAGGTTCCTGCGCTTCACCGCCGGGCACCGCAAGGCAATGTGGGTGAAGAACTGCCTTGCCGTGGGGCTGGCGAGCGGGTTCCTTGAACCGCTGGAATCGACGAGCATCCACCTCATCCACACCGCGCTAAACCGGCTGCTGGACTATTTCCCGGACCGGAAGTGCGATCCCGCGCTGGCAGCGGCCTACAACCGCGAGGCGGCGGACGAATACGCGCATATCCGCGATTTCCTGCTGCTGCATTATGTGCCCAACCAGCGGCACGGGGAGCCCTTCTGGGACGAGGTGCGCACGAACCCGCTGCCAGAAAGCCTTGCGGCCAAGCTTGATCTCTTTCAGCGAACCGGGCGGATCGTTTCGCGGCGGCGTGAGCTGTTTGCCGATATCAGCTGGTTCTTCGTGGGCGCGGGGATGGGACTGGTGCCGGACGCGATCGACCCGCTGGCCGATGCCGCGCCGTTTGACGATGTGCGCCGCGTGATCGGGAAGATCACCGACGTGATGGGCCGCTACCGCGCGGCAGCGCCCGCGCATGGCGACATGCTGGCGCGTCTGCTCGATCCTGCGCTCAAAGGGCGGCCATCGTTTGCCCAAAGCTGGGGCGGCGCATGATCGCAGGGCTGGAACTGGGTGGTACCAAGTGCGTCGCCACGCTGGCTAAGGGCCGCGAAGTGATCGACCAGCGCCGCGTGCCGACGCGCGATGCCGGGAGCACGGTGGGCGATCTCACGGCGATCCTTGATGAATGGACGGCCGCCTATCCGGTTGATGCCATCGGGGTTGCGGCCTTCGGGCCGATCCGCACCGACCGGGCGGCGCCCGATTTCGGCACGTTCCTCGCCACGCCCAAGCCGGGCTGGCAGGGCTTCGGCCTCGCGGCGCATCTCACCGCGCGATATGGCCTCCCGATCGGGCTCGACAGCGATGTGAACGGCGCGGCGCTGGCGGAAGGGCGCTGGGGCGGGGCGCAGGGCATGGCAAATCACGCTTATGTGACCGTGGGCACCGGGGTCGGCGTGGGGCTGGTTGTGGGCCGGCGCACCCTGGCTGGCCGGGCGCATAGCGAATTGGGGCACATTTATGTGGACCGCGCATCCGGAGACGAGGCACCGGGCACTTGTCCGTTTCACGGGGCCTGCGTGGAAGGGCTGATTTCCGGGCCTGCGCTGGCCGCGCGCGCCGGGCAGGCGGGCGAGGCACTGGACGAATTCCATCCAATATGGAATCACTTCGTCCATGTTCTCGCACGCCTTGTCCATACCATCGTGCTGACCGGGGCGCCTGAACGGGTTGCGCTGGGCGGCGGGGTGCTGACCAACCGGCCCGAGTTGGTCGCACGGGTCGATGCGGCGGTGCAGGCGAGCCTTGCCGGGTATGCGCAAGCGTCCTTTACCATCGGTGCACCTCTTCTGGGCGATCAAGCAGGGCCGATGGGCGCACTGGCGATTGCGCTGGACGTGCTGGAAGTGGGGGACGCGTGACACTGGGGCTTACGCGCAGCGGATATCGCGGCGCGACGATCGAGGATGCGGGGGCGCACAACACCCGGATCGTGCTCCGCGCGATCCGCGCGCAAGGCACGCTGACCAAGGCCGAACTGGCACGGCAGACCGGCCTTGCGCATCCCACCGTGACGAACATCACCCGCCGCCTGATGGAGCGCGGCCTGCTGCGCACGGCTGGGCAGCAGCGCGGCGGGCGCGGGCAACCGGCGACGCGGCTGGTGATCAACCCGCAAGGCGCCCATGCCATCGGGCTCAATGTGGACCGCGATCATATCACCATGGTGCTGGCGGACTTTGCCGGGACGGTGAAGGCCCGGCTCGATCAGGAGATCGCCTTTGCGTTGCCCGAACAGGTGCGCAGCTTCTATCGCCGTAATCTCGACAAGCTGCTGGCGATGGCGGGCGTGGAGCCCGGGGCGATCACCGGGATCGGCCTTGCTTTGCCCGACGGGCTGGGTGTGATCGACTTGCCGGGCATGCCGGGCGATTACGCGCAGTGGTCTGCCACCAATCTCGAGGCCTTGTTTGCCGAGCCGCTGGGCCGACCGATCTTCATCGAGAACGACGCGGCCGCGGCTGCCATCGGCGAAATGCAGTTCGGGCGCGGCCAGCGCGAGGCGAGCTTCTTCTATGTGCTGATCAGCTATGGCCTCGGCGGCGGGCTGGTGGTCGGCGGGCAATATGATCGCGGCGCGGACGGGCGCAGCGGCGAAATCGGCTTCATGAGTGTTCAGGGCGAGGGCGGCGCCATGGTGCCGCTGCAATCGATCGTTTCGATTGCCGGGCTGAACCGCCGACTGCTGCAGGCGGGCCGCGCGCCCTTTGCGCAAGGGGAGGCGATTGCTGGGGACGGCGCGCTCCAGCGCATCCACGACGACTGGATCGAGGAATGCGCACGCGCGCTGGTGCAGCCGCTGGTGGCGGTGAACCTGCTGATCAATCCGGGCGTGGTGCTGGTGGGCGGGCGGCTGCCGATGCCGCTGCTGGAACGGCTGACGCAGCGCACCAATCTTTTGCTGCGTAGCGGCGGGCGCGATGCCCCGGCGATTGCGCCGGTGATGGCGGCGGCGCTGGCCGAGGATGCCTCTGCCGTGGGCGCGGCGCTGCTTTCGTTTGATGATCTCGCGCTGGCGGTTGAGGCGGGCTAGCTCGAGCGCGGCGGGCCGGTGCTGCGCGCACCTCCACACCCTTCGTCATTCCCGCAAAGGCGGGAATCCAGCGCAGGCTATGTGGCTCAGGACTCCCGCCTTCGCTGGGGTGACGAAAGCGTTTGGGGCTGGCCCGTGTCCTAGCCCGCTTTTGGCGGGGCGGTGCTGCGGCGGATGAGGAGTTCATGCGCGAGCAGGACATCGCCACCCTCAGGCTCGCCCTTCAGCACGTGCAGCAGCATGTCCATCGCGCGGTGGGCCATGTCTTCCACGGGCTGGCGGATCGTGGTGAGCGGGGGCCAGACCACGCGCGAAATGTCGGAATCGTCGAAGCCGACGACCGAGAGATCTTCCGGCACATTAAGACCGCGTTCGCGCGCGGCGGCCATTGTAGCGGCGGCCATATCGTCGTTCTGCGCAAGGATCGCGGTGGGCGGCGGATCGAGGGCCAGCAGGCGGCGGGCAGCGACAAGGCCGGAATCGAAAGTGAACAGGCCGGATTCGATCATTTCCGTGCGCAGCGGAATGCCCGCCTTGGCCAGCGCCTGCATATAGCCGACAAGGCGCGCATCGGATGCGGCGTGGCTGGGATCGCCCTTGATGATCCCGATCCGGCGGTGGCCGAGCGCCACGAGATGTTCGGCGGCTTCCTGCGCGGCGGCAACATCGTCCATCGCGACCGACGGCCCGTTGCCGAGGAGGCGCGTGGGCGAGATACGCGCGAACGGCATGCCAACCTCGCGCAGTTCGCGCATCAGACCGGCATGGTCCGATGCGGGCGGGGCGAGCAGCACGGCATCGAGCGCGGCGGAGCGCAGCAGGGCGATGATCTCGTCCTCACGCTCGGTGACGGATTCCACCGGGAGCACGACAAGGCGGAAGCGTTCGCCGTGCAGTCGCTCAAGCGCGCCTTTTTGCAGTTCGACGACGTAGGACGGGCTCGGCTTTTCGTAGACCAGCCCGATCAGGTAGGAGCGGCTGCGCACCAGCCCCTGCGCCGCGACATTGGGGTGATAGCGCAAAGTGCGCATCGCTTCGCGCACGCGCACTTTCACCGCCTCTGTCACGTGCGGTTCGTTGTTGACGACGCGGCTGACCGTCTTGGCCGAGACTTCGGCCATGCGCGCAACATCGACAATGGTGGCCCGCTTTGTCTTGCGCATCAGGATCAGGCCGCCTCGTCGCGGGGGTGGGAACGTTCCGTGCGGTCCTACACCGAGGCGGCGGCGAAATGCAAAGCGTAGCTAACAATCAGGCGCGCACCACCTGACTGTCGATCATGCCGAACGGAGCGCGGCCCGTGCTGTCCACCGCGATCATCCGCACGGTATCGCCAAAGGCCATGAACGGGGTCTGCGGCGCGCCGCTGGCGATGATCTCGATCGCGCGGATCTCCGAAATGCAGCTTGAGCCGACTTCGGCGTAGTTGGCGTTCGAGACGGTGCCGGAACCGATCACCGTGCCTGCGACAAGATCGCGGGTGAGCGCGGCATGGGCGACGAGTTCGTGAAAACCGAAGGCCATGGCAGCGCCATTGGCGCGGCCGACTTCCCTGCCGTTCCAGTCGATGATGAGATCGAGACAGACGCGGCCATCGCGCCAAGCATCGCCCAGTTCATCGGGGGTGACAGCGAAGGGGGCCATCGAGCAGGCGGGCTTGGCCTGAATCCAGCCGAAGCCGGTCTTCATTTCGACAGGCGCGATGGCGCGCAGCGACCAATCGTTGATCTGGACGATGAGGCGGATGTGCTTGAGGGCTTCCTCGGCGGAAGTGCCCATGGGGACGGCATCGACGATCACGCCGAATTCGCCTTCGAAATCGATGCCGTGTTCCATCGCGGGGAAGGGCACGGGATCGGCGGGGCCGTAGAACCGGTCCGACAGGCCCTGGTACATCAGGGGGCGGTCCCCTTCGTGGGGATCGTGCTTGAAGGCCACGGCCATGAGATCGCCGTGCGTGGTGAAGGCCGAACCATCGAGCCACTGCCAGGTGCGCGGGAGCGGGGCGGCGAAAGTGACGTCGTCCGACGGTTCGCCTTCGCCTGCGGCAAGGCGGGCATCAGCGGCTTCGAGCTTGGCCAGCGTAGCGGGCCAATCCTCTATCGCGCCGAGGAGATGACCGCCCACGCGCAGCACGCGCTCCCCATCCGCCGAGACGAGCGCCAGCACGCCATCGGGCGTGCCTTCCCGCAGAGTGGCGAGCCTCATGCCTTCAGGTCCGGAGCAAACTCGCCGTCGATCAGCACGAAGACGATGCGGCAGTTCTTGTCCGAGCGGTTGGCCCAGCCGTGGTTGGTGCCGCGCTGGATCACGATATCGCCGGGATAGATCGTGGTTTCGCCCTCATCCATGATCAGCACGAGTTCGCCTTCGATGACTATGCCGTAGTCGATGGTTTCGGTGCGGTGCATGAGCGCATGGCGCGCACCGGCTTTTGCGGCGTTGGAGGCATGGCCCGCGCCGACTTCAGCGAAGTGGGCGGCGGCCTCCTCGGGTGTCATGGTGCGGATGCCATCGCCTTCCGGCGGGATATCGAGCACGCGGATGCGGGTGCCGTTCTTCGGCGGGGCGAGGACGATGCCGGCTTCTGCTGGTTCGCCAGAGGCGGCATCGATGGGCGCGGGCGTGCTTTGCGTGTTCCACACTTCATGGAACATCGGGCCGATGGCGCCGCCCACGCGCTGCACGCGGGTTGCGGCGCTGTCTTCCTGGATGATGGCGCGGCCGGATGCGTCGTGGCCGGTGACCACGCGGCGCACTGATTTGAAGTCCATATAATCTCCCGCGATAGTTTTGTATCTGTTTCACAGATATATTTGCTGGAATTTCAATCAACAATGCCGATGTAGCGGCGCAAGGTCAATCCGCTGCAGGCTTGTTTCCTGCACCAAAGAGGTTCGCGGGCAGGCGCGACACGGCAAGGACAGCGATGGCCAGCAGGGACGCGACCATGATCGCACCGGGGGTAAGGCCCGCCAGCCGCGCCGCTGCATCGTGCCCGGCCACCGAAAAGTAGGCCGAGCCGACGAGCGCGATGCCGAGCGCACCGCCCAGTTGCTGCGCGGTGCGCAAGGTGGCGCTGGCGGTTCCGGCATGGGTGCGCGCGACATCGGAGACGACGATGGGGCCGAGCGGTCCGGAGAGTGTGCCAAAGCCGATCCCTGCCAGCGCGAGCGTTGCGGCGAGCAGCGGGCCCCCGGCCACATCGCCGCGGATCTGCGCGAGGGTGGCGAGGATGCCGATGATCATCAGTGCGCCACCGATCATGGGCAGTACGCGGCCCATGCGGGGCAGCAGGCGCGGGACAAGGAGGCCCACCGCGATCATCACGCCGGCGCCGAACGGCACGTGGATCAGCGCGGTCGCCAGCGGAGTGAGCAGCAGCCCTTGTTGCAGCGAGACGGCAAAGATCATCAGGAACCCGACCGAGGCGCTGGTGAAGGCCATCGCGGCGATCACGCCCCAGCGAAAGCTGCGCAAGGCAAACAGCGCCGGCTCGATCATCGCCGGCAGGCCCGCAGCGCGGCGCAGGACCGCCCGGCGCCAGCCGAGGCTGACTGCAAAAAGGCCGCCCACGAGGATGGATGCCGCTGGCACAGCGCCGAGGTCTTCGTGCGACTGGATCAGCGCCAGCAGGATCATGCCGAACCCGCCGGCAAACAGCGCCGCGCCGACAAGATCAATGGCAAGGCCGTGGTGCTCCTCGCCGGTGAGGGGCAGGGTGCGGCGGCCCATGGCGAGGGCGAACAGGCCGACGGGCAGGTTGATCAGGAAGATAAGCCGCCAGCCGAGGCCGAACAGATCGAGCGCGATGAGGAACCCACCGAGGATCGGTCCGACGATGGCGGCAAGGCCGATGATCATTCCGAAGAAGGCAAGGCGCCGGACGCGCTCGAGCGGGGTGTAGAGCAACTGGACCAGCGCCATGGTCTGCGGGCCCATCATCCCCCCGGCCGCGCCCTGGAGCACACGGGCCAGCACGAGCGTGCCGGGCGTGGGCGCAAGGCCGCAGAGCGTCGATGCAGCAACGAACCCCGCGACGCCGCCCAGAAACAGGCGGCGGTGGCCGAAGGCATCGCCCAGCCGCCCGCCGAGCAACAGCAGCGAGCCGAGCGTAAGGAGATAGCCCGCGACGATCCACTGCATGGCCGATGGCGAAGCGCCCAGCCCATCGCGGATCGCGGGCAGCGCGGTGTTGACGATGGTCGAATCCGCCACTTCCAGCACCACGGCGGTGAGCACGGTGAAGAAGGCAAGCGCGCGCTGGCGATCATCGAGTTCGTGCGGCAACTTGCTACCGGGTGCCCCCGATGCAGGCGTTGCGCTTTTCGCTGTCATTCTGCTTGGTATCTCCGTCCGCCACGATCGGCGGTGTCGTTTGAAGTGGTTGCGCCTCATCAAACTAAAATCTTGCTTCTATTATTATCCGGTCTCGCCTATGGTCAAGGGCAGCCCGCAGGATATCAAGGCATCATTCTGCCACCTGCGAGACAAAAATGCGTTGGGGAGATGATCTTGGCAAGCACATCGACGGTGGAGCGCAAGGCTGGCCTCGCGCAAGGGCTCACAGTCATCATCGCGGGCTTTTTGCCGATCCTGGCCATCGTTTCGATGTTTCCTGCGATCCCGGCGATCATCGGCCATTTCGCCGCGAGTGATCCCACCGCGGGCACCAAAGTGCCTTCGATGGTCACAGCGCCGGGGCTGACAATCGCGCTGGTGGCGATGTTTGCGGGGCTGATGGTCGATCGCTTCGGACGGCGCAGCCTGCTGCTGGTGTCCACGTTCTTCTATGGCCTTGTCGGCGCGGCGCCCTTCTTCCTCGAACACCTTGATGCGATCTATGCCTCGCGCCTCTTGCTGGGGCTGTGCGAGGCGGTGATCCTCACCACGGTCAACACGCTGATCGCCGACTATTGGCCCGATGAGGGCCGCCGGAAGTGGCTGGCGCTTCAGGGGCTGGTCGGCCCGGCGCTTTCTTCGGTGATGATCTTCTTTGCCGGGACGATGACCGCTTGGCGCTGGAACGGGATTTTCCTGCTCTATCTCCTCGCGCTGCCAATCTGGCTGGCGATGCTGCGCTGGATGTTCGAGCCGGCCAGTGATGCGACAGTGCGCAAGATGCTGGGCATGGACGAGGCGCGCGCCGAAGACTTTCCGTGGAGCGCGATGCTGGGCATTGCCGGCCTCACGCTGTTTTCGTCCGCGATCTACTATGTGTTCATCGTCAATGGCGCGACCGTCTGGCAGGAACTGGGCGTTTCCGATCCGCAAAGCATCGGCCAGATTACGGCGCTGCCCACGCTTTTCATCCTTGCGGGCGCCAGCCTGTTCTGGTGGTTGGGCAACAAGGGCGTGGGATCACCGATGCTGATCGCGATCTTCCTCGGCTTTCTCGGTGCGGGGCTGGCGGTGATGGGGCTGACGCGCGGCTGGCAGGGCATGATCCTGGGTATGGCGCTGCAGCAGACGGGCGCGGGCATGGCGATCCCCACGCTGATCGCCTGGGCGCAGAGCCAGCTGCCCTTCCAGCACCGCGGGCGCGGAATGGGCATCTGGACGGCAACGTTCTTCTTCGGCCAGTTCTCCTCGCCGCTGCTCGTTTCCGTGCTGCGCGGCGCGGTTGGCACGATGCAGGGCGCGTTCCTGATCGCCGGGATCATCAGCGCGGTGGGCGCCGCGCTGCTGCTGGTCGTGCTTTCCGGAAGCGCGCGGCAAGCGCGCGCCTGAAGGCTCAGGCGGCTACCGCTGCTTCCGCACTGCGCAATTGCATCAAGGCGCGGCGGGCACGGATTGCGCCGGCGTCGGTCTTGAGGATGGCGGGGCGCGCGTCCCAGAAATCCTGCGCTCCGAGCGCGCGCTGCGCGGCCTCGATCATTGGCTCGTCCTCATCGACGAACACCTGACGCGCCATTTCGGCGGCGGCATCGTTGTCCTCATGATCATAGAAATAGTGCGAGGACGTTGCGGTTTCGGGCGTGATGATGTGCGGATTGATCATCGGCGGCAGGATCAGCGATGCGCGCTGCGTGCCCGCGCGGGCAAGGCCGACGGTGAGGGCCATCGCGGCGGGCGCGTGCCAGCGCATGTGGAGCCACTGATCGACCTTGTCACCCGGCTGCAGCATGGCTTTCGACCACTCGGGCGGCTCGACGGCAGTCATGTCCCAGTTGTTCCAGATCGCGCCATCCTCATCGTGGCGCACGGTCTGCTCTCCGTGGAAGATCGATCCATTCACCCCGAAGCTCTCCACGTGGAGGAATTCGGCGTGGGTGAGATCCATCAGGTTGTCGGTGATGAGTTCGTAGTTGCCCTCGATCGTGAGGTGGCCGCACCGCATGCCGCGATCCTCATCGAGGAAGCTGAAATCCGGGATCTTCGCGGAGTTCGCCAGCGCGGGATCGCCGGGCCAGAACCACAGGCCGCGATGCTTCTCGACAATCGGCATGGCCGGCGCGCTGACATGCGCGGGCGGATCGCCGGGGAAGGGCGAGTGAACGCAGGCGCCTGTGCCATCGAAGCCGAGGCCGTGGTAGCGGCACTGCACCGTATCGCCCACGCGCTTGCCCATCGAGAGCGGGACGAACCGGTGCGGGCAGCGATCGGCGATCATGGCATAGGTGCCATCCGCCTTGCGCCAGATCAGCCAGGGTTTGCCGAGCAGGGTGCGGGAGAACAGCGCTTCGCCAGCGATTTCGTCGGCCCAGGCGGCCATGTACCAGACGTTGCGGACAAAAGCGGTCATAGCGCACTCGATTTCAAGAGCGAGACAGCGTGGGCGGCGGCGCGGGCGGTGAGCGCCATATAAGTGAGCGAGGGGTTCTGGCAGGCGGACGAGGCCATTTGCGCGCCGTCGGTTACGAACAGGTTGGCCACGTCGTGCGACTGGCTCCACTTGTTGAGCACCGAGGTGGCCGGGTCATTGCCCATGCGCGCGCCGCCCATTTCGTGGATTGCGGTGCCGCCGGGGCCGGGCCGGTCAAAGCCCATGAACACGTGGCCGCCAGCCTTGCCCAGCATTTCGGCCGCGTCCGCCTTGGCCTGCGCCAGTGCGGCGGTCTCCTCCGCGCCGAACGCGAAGTCGATGCGCAGCTGCGGGATGCCGTTTGCGTCGACCTTTGCGCGGTCGAGCGTGAGGCGGTTGGAGGCGCGCGGCACGCAATCGGCGAAGGCGACGAGAACCATGCGCCAGGGGCCGGGTTTGCGTAAGCCTGCCTTGTAGTCCGCGCCGATGCCCGCTTCGCGCTTGCCGGCGGTCCATGTCGATTGGAGCGCGCCGCCTTGGAACGAGAAGCCGCGCGTGTGGCCTGTGCCGTCCATCGCTTCCATGTTGCGATAGCGCGGGATGATCACGCCGGTGGGGCGGTTGCCGAAGCTGGTCCAAGCCTCGAAGCCGGGCATGATCGCGGCGGCGGAAAGCGTGTTGGCGTGATCCATGATGTGCGTGCCGAGCACGCCGCTGCTGCCCGCAAGGCCTTGCGGCATCGCCTCGCTGGCCGAGTTCAGCAGCAGGTGGACCGAATTGAACGCCCCGGCATTGAGGAAGATCATGCGCGCGGTGGCCGACTTGCGGGCCTTAGTCTTGCTGTCGATCCAGCGCACGCCCGTCACGCGGCGAGTGGCGGGATCGTAGTCCACGTGCTCGACCGCCGCATCGGTGATGAGGGTGAGGTTGCCGGTGGCTTGGGCTGCCGGAAGTGTGCTCGATTGGGTGGAGAAGTAGGCGCCGTATGAGCAGCCGCGCGCGCAGATCGAGCGGCTCTGGCAAAGGCCCCGGCCGTCCTTTTCAGCGGTGAGATTGGCGGTGCGGCCGATGGTGAGGCGGCGTTCGGGCCATTGCGCCATGATCCGCTCGCGGACCGCCTGTTCGACCACGTTGAGCGCGAAGGGGGGCTGGAACTTGCCATCGGGCAGCTGCGGCAGGCCTTCCGCCGCGCCTGAGACGCCGATGAAGTTCTCGACCTTGTCGTACCACGGGGCGAGATCGGCGTAGCGGATCGGCCAGTCGGTGCCATGCCCGTCGCGCTTGTTGGCGCCGAAATCGTAGTCCGACCAGCGGTAGGACTGGCGGCCCCAGGTGAGAGAGCGTCCGCCGAGCTGATAGCTGCGGAACCAGTTGAACTGCTTGTCCGCGCCGGTTTGATAGGGGTTTTCGGCGTCGTTCACGAAGTGGCCTTGCGTGAACTCGGTGAAGTGGCGGTTGAGGCTCTGCACCGCATATTCGCGCGCATAGAGATCGGCATCGCCCTCGCCGCGAAAGGGCATGTCCCACGGGGCTTTCACCTCGGTCTCGTAATCGACCTGATGTTCGATCTTGCGGCCGCGTTCGAGGAGGAGGACTTTGAGGCCGGCTTCGGTCAATTCCTTGGCCGCCCAGCCGCCGGTGATCCCGGAGCCTACGACGATTGCGTCGAAATGATTCGAATTGAGGTTTTGGGTCTCGTCCATCAGCCGAAGTCCACCGCTGTCCAGTCGCTTGAATAAGCGCGCGTTTCGGGGCCCACGGGCACCTTGGGATCGAACCGGCCGGGGACCAGTTCGTAATTCAGTTCCTTCGATCCGCCGATCTCGCTGGTGTAGTAGCCGGTGAGGATCAGGCCCTTGATCGCGCGCCATGGGGCCGCGCTAGCGTCGCCCTTGAACGCGGCGGCATCGAGCGCGGCGAGTGCATCATGGCGGCAGGATGTGGGCAGTGCGAGCCACTTGGGGCCAAACTTTGCCTCCAGCCATGCGGCGTGATCGAGGCTGCCATCTGTGCGCAGGAACGGCGCGAAAGAAGGATCGGACTTTGGCGGACGGCGGGTGCCTTGCAGGCCATGGGCGAGCGCCACGAGGACGAAATCGCCTGTGCCGACCGCGCCAGCACCCGGCGTATCGGTGGCGGGTATCACATGATCGGCAACCGCGCGCATCAGCTTGCGGCGGCGGGGGGAGGGCGCTTCCTTCGGATCGAGCTTGCCGAGAACGGCGGCGCCGCCCGGCATGGCGCTTTGCACCGCGACCAATGCGGCGGCGCCAAGAAAGCTGCGTCTGCTCCAACTGCTCATTCGGTGATCCCCATCAGGCGGCGGTTGAGCGCGCGATCTGCGCCGCCCGCCGCAAAATCATCAAAGGCGTGCTGCGTGACGGTGATGATGTGCTTGGCGATAAAGGGCGCGCCTTCGGCGGCGCCGACTTCAGGGTGCTTCAAGGCACATTCCCATTCGAGCACGGCCCAACCCGCAAAGTCGTTGGCGGCCATCTTCGAGAAGATGCCGCCGAAATCGACTTGTCCATCGCCCAGTGAGCGGAAGCGGCCGGGGCGATCGACCCAGCCTTGATAGCCGCCGTAGACGCCGCTGCGGCCATTGGGGCGAAACTCGGCATCCTTCACGTGGAAGCACTTGATCCGCTCATGGTAGATGTCGATGAACTGGAGATAATCGAGGCACTGCAGCACGAAGTGGCTGGGATCATAGAGGATATTGGCGCGCGGATGGTTGCCGACGGCCTCCAGAAAGCGCTCGAAGGTCACACCGTCATGGAGGTCCTCGCCGGGGTGGATTTCGTAGGCGGCATCGACGCCGTTCTCCTCGAACACATCGAGGATCGGTTTCCAGCGGCGGCCAAGCTCGGCGAAGGCATCCTCGACCAGCCCTGCGGGCCGCGCTGGCCAGGGGTAGAAGTAGGGCCAGGCGAGCGCGCCAGAGAAAGTGGCGTGTGCGGTGAGGCCGAGGCGGCGGCTGGCGATTGCAGCGTTCTTGACTTGGCTGACGGCCCATTCCTGCCGTGCGGCCGCATTGCCGTGGACTGCGGCGGGGGCAAAGCCATCGAACTGCGCATCGAACGCAGGGTGGACGGCGACGAGCTGGCCCTGCAGGTGGGTGGAAAGCTCGGTGATGGCGAGGCCTTTGCTGGCCAGCATGCCGGTGATCTCGTCGCAGTAGGTCTGGCTTTCCGCCGCCTTGGTAAGATCAAACAGGCGCGCATCCCAGCTGGGGATCTGGATGCCCTTGTAGCCGAGGGCGGCGGCCCAGTCGGCGATGGCTTCAAGGCTGTTGAAGGGCGCGATATCGCCCGCGAACTGGGCGAGGAAGATGCCGGGGCCTTTGATCGTCTTCATGGAGCGGTTCCTCAGGCAGTAAGCTGCGTCCAGCCGGCGCGGGTAGCGCTGGCGCGGACGGCGGTGTCGATGAAGGCCATGGAGCGCAGGCCCTCAGGCGCGCCGGGGAGCAGCGGGGCGCTGCCACCGCGCAACACTTCGGCAAAATCGCGGTAGAGGTTGGCGAAGGCTTCGAGATACCCTTCAGGGTGGCCGCCGGGGGTGCGGGTACGGCGCGCGGCATCGGGGCCGAGAAGGCCGGTGCCCGCGCGGATCACCTCGCTGCGGCCATCGAGGTGGTGGAGCATGAGCGTGTTCGGCTCTTCCTGCCGCCAGACGAGGCCGCCGCTTTCTCCGTAGACGCGGATGCGCAAGCCGTTGAGTTCGCCGACTTCGATCTGGCTGGCCAGCAGCACGCCGCGGGCTCCGTTTTCAAAGCGGAGGAGGACGCTGCAATCATCATCGAGCTGGCGTCCCGGAACCACTGTGCCGAGATCGGCGAGCAGTTGGGTGACTTTCAGCCCGGTGATGAATTCAGCAAGGTGGAATGCGTGGACGCCGATATCGCCGATGCAGCCGCCCGCTCCGGCGCGCGCCGGATCGACGCGCCATTCGGCCTGCTTGCCCTCCGCCGGGCCGGCGAGCCAGCCTTGCGGGTATTCGACGACGACCTTGCGCACGGTGCCCAGCGCCCCGGCGGCAATCCGTGCGCGGGCTTCGCGCACCAGCGGATAGCCGGAATAGGTGTAGGTGAGCGCGAAGGGGATGGCGGCGGCTTCGACCAAGGTGGCAAGTTCGCGCGCTTCGGCGAGTGTGGCGGTCATCGGCTTGTCGCTGATCACGGGGAACCCGGCTGCGAGCGCGGCGCGGGCGGAGGGAAGGTGATCGTGGTTGGGCGTGACCACCGCAACAAACTGCGCACCATCATCGTGCGCGCGTTCTGCCATGAGCATCTCGGCCAGCGTGGCATAAGCGCGGGCAGGATCGAGGCCATAAGCCTCGCCGCCGGCGCGGCTGCGGGCGGGATCTGCCGAAAACACCCCGGCGACGAGCTCGATCTCCCGGTCCAGTTCTGCCGCGATCCGGTGGACGGGGCCGATAAAGGCGCCCGGTCCTCCGCCGATCATGGCCATGCGTAGCCGCTTCACAGTTCTCTCTCCCTTGCGCCCTCTGTGGTCCTAGGGCGCGGTGTCCTCAAGCGTTTCCACGTCGATCGTGATCACGAACCCGGGGTCTTCCGCGTGCCGCGCGATGCGCACGCGGTGCGGGGCGGGGAGCGCCTCCCAGCGCTGTTCGCCCCAGATCATGAAGCGGCGGCGGGCAAGCGGGATCCGCACTTCGCCCGTCTCGCCCGGTTCGAGCCTGACCTTGGCAAAGCCGATCAGGGTGGGCTCGGGCTCGTCGCGATAGACTTGCACGACTTCGGCGCCTGCGCGGCCTGCGATGTTGGTCACGGTGATGCCGGCGCCGCCTGCGATGGCATGCGGATCAGACCATGCGAAGCGCGCATAGCCTTCGCCCGCGCCCAGTGTGTGGCGCGCGGTGCAGCCCTGCGCAATGATCCCGCGATAGCCGATGCGCGTGCCTTCGATGTAAGGCAGCGCGCCATCTGCTGCGGGCTGGAGCGCGAAGGCGGGATAATCCGCTTCCGTGCGCGCGATGGAGACGGGCATTCGGCCGCCGGGTTCGCTGTCTCCGGCAAGGACGGCGGCGAGCGCGGCCGCGAAGCCCTCGCCGGGATACCATGTGGCGAGATGCGCGGCGGAGCCGTCTTCCCACGTAGCATCATAGGCGTGGCCGACGTTGGTGACCACGGCGACGCGGGGGTTTGCGGCGGTGACGCGGGCGATGAGTTCGAGCTGGCTGGCGGCGAGGCGGGTGTCCGGCCGATCCTTGCTTTCGACCGAACTGTCGGAGGTTTCGCCCACGATCAGCACCACCGCATCGGCGGCGCGGGCGGCGGCTTCGGCGGCGGCGAGAAGTTCTTCACCGCTGCCGGGCGCGCGGATGCCATACCACAGGCCGTGGACGCGGGCGCCGGTGAAGCGGAACTCGGCGACGACTTCGACCGACTGGCCTGCCGCTAGTTCAACGGCTGCGCTTTCGCTGTCGCCCGCCTTGAGCACGCCCATGGTATCGCCCGGGGGGCATTCGGTGGTGGTGAGGACTTCGCGGCCACCCACCATCAGGCGCGAGACGCCGGTCGCGCCGAGGTGGAAGCGATAGGTGCCAGCGCGGTCTGCCACGAAGCGGCCCGAGGCGCGGATCGAGCCGCCTGCAGCAAACGGGGCCTGATCGTGCATCCCGGCGAACCACACGAGCGAATTGGTATCGCGCGTTTCGCGGGTGAGCGGCGCGCCGCTGCAATCGGGGGTGGCGAAATAGTCCAGCGTCATGCCGCGCGTGCAGCCATCGCCGTTATCGTGCGCGGGGGCGACGGGCATGAGCGGCAGGCGCGGGGCGGGATCGACGCCGGATGCGAACAGCACCGTGCAGTGCGGTGCAAAGCGGGCCCGGATCGCCTCGATGGGGGAGGGCAGGTCCGGGCGGACCGAGATCTTGGCAAAAGTGCCGCCCTGGAAACACGGCGCGGCGGCATTGGGGCCGATGACCGCGAGCGTGCCGATAGCCGCCGGATCGAGCGGAAGCAGCGCGCTTTCGTTCTTGAGGAGGACCATGCCGGCGGCGGCGGCTTCCTGCAGCAGCGCGTCGATCGCGCTCTCAGCGAGGGGCTGCGTCTTGAGCCCGGTAACACGGCGCGCGGCGGCGGCGACGCGGGCGGCGGCATCCTGCACGCGGGGTTCGGCCAGCGTCCCCTCGGCCACAGCGGCCGCGACTTTGGCGCCGAGGAAGCGCGCGGGGCCGGGCATTTCAAGGTCGAGCCCGCCCGCGAGCGTGGGGGCGGTGGAATGGGTGCCGAACCAATCGGACATGATCACGCCCTGATAACCCCATTCGCCCTTCACCACCTGGGTGAGAACGTGGCGCTGTTCGGCGCAATAGGTGCCGTTCACGCGGTTGTAGGCTGCGAGCATTCCTGCGCAGCCGGCAGCGGCGGCGAATTCGAAGGGGAGAAGATATACCTCGCGCAAAGTGCGCTCGTCGATCACGACATTCATGGTGTCGCGCGCGGTCTCGCTGTCATTGCACACGAGATGCTTGGTGCACGATCCCGTGCCGGTGGATTGCAGGCCGGTTATCCACCCGGCGCCCAGCACGCCAGCCAATAGCGGGTCTTCGGAGAAATACTCGAACGCGCGCCCCGCGAGCGGGCTACGCGCGAGGTTCACGTTGGGGGCCAGCACCATATCGATGCCGCGCCCCACCGCTTCCTGCCCGACCAGTGTGCCGATGCGCCGGGCCAGATCGACGTCCCAGCTGGCCCCGAGCGCCGTGGCGCAGGGGGAGAGCCGGGCAATATCGCGCTCGTCGACTTTGCCGCTGGCGATGCCCATGGGCCCATCGCTCATGGTGAAGGCCGGAATGCCGGCTTCGGGGATGGCCACCGAAGCCCACATCGCAGCCCCCGCCGTTAGCGAGGCGGCCAGATCGAGGCTGAGCTCTGTCATGTCAGGCGGCGAGCGCGAGGCTGTGTTCAGGCCAGCCCCGGAAAGTCATGTTCCAGAACCTGTTCAGGCTTAAGCCGCACGTGATTGGCATTTTGCTGTTTCCCCTTGGGCGGCTGGTGTGGCGCTGCGCTGGTTGTGATCTGGAATCGCGTGGCTGCGGGAAATTCTCTGCAACAATATTAGAACTACAATTTTATTATTTGCACCGCCGCGTCAAGGGCTCTTCGGTGCAAGCGGCGTGCGCCCGGCGTGTTCGCTCT